>NZ_CAMYKH010000020.1 GCF_947258935.1 uncultured Muriicola sp. | reverse complement strand
AAAAATTTACATCGCTCGCCTTTAACGCTTCCTTTGAGAACCTGGGAGGCGGCAGCGTCCCTACGATCATTTTGGTCGCTTCCGGAAAAAGAAAAGGTTGGTATGGATGAATATGTTGGAACACAAGGTAGGGTTCAAAAAAAGCAATGTACTGTTTTTAACACTACTGGCCAATAGATGTATTAGTCCCTTCCTTGTTCCTTTCGTCCTCTTTTCATATCTTATTGTAAATTAAAAACATGGGAAAAGGAGATAAAAGCAGTAAACGAGGAAAGATCGCCAATAAATCTTACGGGGCTCGCAGACCAAGAAAAATAAAAAAGAGGCCTTCCCTGGAAGAAAAGATAAATGTAAAAGGAAAGACTTAATCGATTCGGAATTCTAGGATAACCTGTCCTTCCGCATCTACATTAAGTTCATAGGTGTATAAACCGATAGGCAAGACTTCTTCGCCTACGAAATCTATGGGTTGTAAAACATATACTTCCTCACCAGAAGTGATCTGAATATAAGCATAGGAGTACGCGGTTTCGAATTCCTGGTATTCTGAGTAGGTATCCGGACTCAAAGTTTCATACACATGATCCTCACTTCCTACGATAACCTCATCAAAGACCAGGGAGCTCATATTTTTTACTCGGATATTTATGGAAATAAGATCATCATCTCTGTCTGAGCAAGCAGATGTCATTATTCCAAAAGCCATACATAAAATGATCAATCGTTTCATAAGAGTGTTTTAATGAGATTCTATAGGATTAAAACGATCGCAATTCAAAAATATTCTATCTGATAAATACGGGCTGATGTTCCTTTAGGGTATGTTCTTTGCTGAACTGATAATCATTTCCAGTAAATCCACGAATATCATCGAGGGTCTTTGCATTGGTGTCAATCAGATACCTTACCATTGAACCTCTCGCTTTTTTGGCAAAAAAACTGAGTACCTTAAGCTTGTCATTCTTCCAATCCTTAAAGATCGGAGTAATAATTGGACCCATTATTTTTTTTGAATCCAGGGCGGAGAAATATTCCTATTTTTAGGGAAGTACCCATCTCGAAGCGATAGGGCTGTATTAGATCGAGGGGTTTTAATATTCCATAAAGTCCGGACAAGATCCTTAGGCTATCCTGCATTTTTCCTACTTTTTCTTCCGGCAAGGAATACACATCTAAACCCAGATACACATCGCCGTTAAAGGCGTAGATGGCTGGCCTTGCATTATCTGGTGAAAAGGGCAATTTAAATTGTTGGTTTCGCTCCCAATTGACTTCTGCCAATTGAGTAGAGATATTCATTAAGCGCTTAAGAGACCTTGGGCTCTTTTTTACAAGTACCTTGTTTATTTTCTGCGATTCCTGGAGAAAGGCCGGCATGGAATATTGGGCAGTAGGTAAACTAGTTTCAAAATCGAGCGACTTTGCTGGAGAAATTACAATCTTCATAAGCAACAATTTTCAACGAAAATAAGAAGGAAAATTGGTAATTCTGGTTGGCTTATTCTAATTGTTTTTGATATGCCTATTGAAAGTACTTATACTATTGGCTATGCTTGGAATAATGTCTCCACTTATCAATGCATAAGGCCATATCTTCCGGAAGTTCTGAATTGAATTGAACTTTTTTCCCGCTTACAGGATGAATAAACCCAAGGGTCTTTGCATGTAGGGCCTGCCTTGGCAAAATTTTAAAACAATTATCTACAAATTGCTTGTATTTGGTAAAGGTGGTACCCTTTAAGATCTTATCACCCCCATATCGTTCGTCATTAAAAAGTGTATGCCCAATATGCTTCATATGAACTCTGATCTGATGGGTCCTTCCTGTTTCCAGGATACATGAGACCAAAGTAACATATCCGAGGCGTTCAATGACCTTATAATGCGTTACAGCTTCTTTCCCCTGATCCCCTTCAGGAAAAACCTGCATCTGAAGTCTGTTCTTGGGGTTACGAGCAATATGACCTTCAATTGTGCCCTCTTCTTCTTCAATATTACCCCATACAAGGGCTACGTACTGACGCTCGCTTGACTTATCATAAAACTGTTTGGCCAAATGGGTCATAGCCTCACTGGTCTTTGCTATCACCAGTAATCCTGAGGTATCCTTGTCTATTCTATGTACCAGTCCGGGTCTGCCACTGGAATTCTCGGGAAGATCTTTGTTGTGATAGGCAAGTGCATTTAGCAGGGTACCGGAATAGTTGCCATGACCCGGATGCACCACCATCCCGGCAGGTTTATTTACAACCAGTACAATCTCATCCTCGTAAACAATGTCTAAAGGAATATTTTCAGGGGTTAGCAGAAATTCATAAGGAGGGTGTTCAAATAAAACCCTTACCTCATCACCAGCCTTTACCTTGTAATTCTGTTTTACTACTTTGCTGTTTACCCAAATATTACCCCCTTTTGCTGCCTGCTGAATTTTATTACGGGTCGCATTTTCAATAAAGTTCATTAAAAACTTATCTACACGTAGGGGTTCCTGCCCTTTAGAAGCTGTAAATCGGTGATGTTCAAAAAGATCATCTTCGGCGGGATCAGCAGGCTGGATATCATTCATATGACTATTCTGAATCGGCTTTGATCTTGGCCCTGCTAGAAATGGAGCCATTTCCACAGATAAGTTCTATTTTAGAAGTCTTTGGTAATTTATCTCCAGGGCTAACATTCTTACCCTTGAATTTTGCATAATATACCATATCCTTGCCTAATTCATCTATATAGGTTACCCGTTCAACATCAAGACCAACTGCTCTTAACATAGAAGCAGCATTACGTTGAGTTACCTGAATAATTTTGGGAACAGTGACCTTTTTATAACCAGAAGGATTAATGGTAATGTAGATCTTTCGATTCTCCTTTACCATATTTCCGGCAGGCGGATTTTGTTCTAAAATAGAAAATCTGGGATAGTCCGGATCATAGTTGGCAGAATCGAGCACCTCATATCTCAGGTTTGAACTCTCAATAGCTTTCCGCATGTCTGTAACAGACAATTTTGAAAGATTAGGAACCTCCACAAGTTCTCCGTGATGGGTAGAACCCTTGAGCCATTGCAGCGCCATCCAGGAGATCACTATGACAGCTACCAAAGCAAGGCCAAGGTTGATCAGAAGAGTTTTGCTGCGAAGAAAATTAAAAAAATTCCTCATAAGTTTACTTTATAACCTGGCAAAGATAGGAAACCGAATGCTTTTTTCTTTACTTTGATTTTGTTATAACCAGTCAATAGATCATGAATCAAACCTCGCTATTGCAAAAATGAAAGTGAATATTGCCATCATTATGGGAGGCTATTCCAGTGAGCATCAGATCTCCTTACTCAGTGGTAAGAATGTATACAAACACCTTAGTAGGGAAAGATATACTCCATACCGCGTCCTAATATCTACGGAAAAATGGGTCTGTTTAGACGATGCTGATAAGGAATATGCTGTTAACAAGGCAGATTTTACAGTAACCATGGGTAATGATAAGATCTCCTTTCATTGTGTATTCAATGCAATTCACGGAACTCCGGGGGAGGACGGACTAATGCAATCGTACTTTAAACTGCTGGGCTTACCACAGACCTCTTGCGGCTATTACCAGGCTGCTTTAACTTTTAATAAACGAGATCTTCTCAGTGTCTTAAAACCTTATGGGATAAAAGCAGCTACCTCTTTTTATCTAAATAAAGGTGATGTAATAAACGTAGATGACATCTTAAAGAAAGTAGGCCTTCCTTGTTTTGTGAAGGCAAATAAGGCAGGAAGTAGCTATGGAATTTCCAAGGTATATACCAAGGATCAGATTCGTCCTGCAATTGAGAAAGCGTATAAGGAAGACAATGAGATCATTATAGAATCCTTTTTGCAGGGAACAGAGGTCTCCGTAGGTGTCATCACCTATAATGGCGCCACTAAAGTATTGCCCATTACAGAAATAGTCACAGAGAACGATTTCTTTGATTATGAAGCTAAATATGAAGGCAAGTCACAAGAGATCACTCCCGCCAGAATTTCAGCAACGGAAAGGAAGAATGTAGAGCAATGCGCCCAACTTGCCTATGAAGTTCTAAAAATGAAAGGTTATACGCGGAGCGAATTTATTTTGATCGATGAAATACCTTATATGCTGGAGATGAATACCACTCCGGGCCTTACAGAACAGAGCATTTTACCTCAACAGGCTTTGGCGGCTGGGATATCCTTGGCCGAGCTTTTTGAAAGTGCTATTGAAGAAGCTTTAGACGAAAAATAAGTACCTTTAATTCGTAAAAACAGCTATTGCAAATGAGACGTGCTATCTTCCCAGGTTCTTTTGATCCCATTACCTTGGGGCATTATGATATTATAGAACGAGGAATTCATCTCTTTGATGAGATCATTATTGCCATTGGAAGCAATGCCGAGAAAAAGTATATGTTTTCTGAAAAGCAACGAAAATCCTTTATCGAAAAAGCTTTTAAGGGGGAGAAGAAAGTTAAGGTTGATACCTACAGCGGACTAACCATTGACTACTGTCAAAAAGTAAATGCACAATTTATTTTAAGAGGACTTCGAAATCCGGCCGACTTTGAATTCGAAAAGGCGATAGCTCATACTAACCGTAAACTTTCAGGTATAGAAACCGTTTTTTTACTTACGTCGTCGGGAAAATCTTACATCAGTTCCTCTATTGTTCGGGATGTGATCCGAAATGGCGGCGATTATACTTCATTGGTTCCGGATACAGTTAAAATCTAATGGATCATATTGTAAAGTAAACGGTTAAGACTTATGAACTAGTAGGTCACCGAATTCCCATTTCCGCGCTAAATTATTCAACAACTTTGTATTTTGTAAGTTTTTTCTTACTTTGTAGTAGTATTTGCCTACATTCTATAGAAAATTGCACGCACACAACGAGATTTGGCAGGTTCACAACAATCATTAAAGAATGAGGAATAATCAGAATACATTAGTAGGAAATTACAACAGAATGTTGCGTGGAACCCCTACAGTAACCTTTAACTACCTCATTAAACAGTTGCCTACGGCAACTGCCTTTATTAATAAAAAATTTGAGGTAGAATTTGTTTCTGACAAGTGGATCAATGATTTTGATTTCGATAAGATAAATGTTATTGGAAAATCTATCAATGAACTTTTTGGGGAAATAAGTGATGACTGGAAACAAGTTTTGGATAATTGTCTTAAGGGAGAAACGGGGGATAAAGGCCATCAACGCCACTTCGATAAAGACGAGAACGAATTCTGGTTTGAATGGCACAACATACCCTGGTATGACGAAAAGGAAAATATAATAGGAGTCATTATTCACACTGAGAATATCACAGAGCGAATAGACAATGAACTAACTATCCAAAAATTAGAACTTCTCCACGAAGAAAAAACCCAAAGCACTATCATTGGAAGTTGGGAATTTGATTTCGTCAGAAAAAAACTTAGCTGGTGCCCAATTATAAAGTCTATTCATGAAGTAGTTGAAAGCTATGAGCCAAATATTAAAAATGCCATCAATTTTTTTAAAGAAGGGTACAGTAGAAATACTGTTGCACTAACTATAGACAAAGCTATTGAGAAGGGGGAGCCATGGAAAGTTGAAGGTCAGGTAATTACCGCCAAGGGCAATGAAATTACCGTAATAGGAACCGGAAAACCCGTGTATAAATACGGGCAGTTTATTGGCCTGGTAGGAACTTTACAAAATCTTACACCGGAATTAGTTTCCAAAAACAAAATCAAACAACAAGAGCGTCACTTCAGTACGATCTTTAATTCGTCCTATCAGTTTACGGGCATCCTTGATACCCAGGGTACTTTTATTGAGGTAAATAAAACCGCCCTCCAATTCTCTGGTCTCAAAGAGAGTGAGGTCGTAAATAAAAAATTCTGGGATGCTTACTGGTGGCCTATCGCGGACTATATAAAAGACGGACTTAAAGAAATTATCAAAGCTGCAGCTCAAGGGGAGACCATGAGAAGTGAGATCGTTGTTCTGGATAAAGACAAGAATCCAATTCCGGTAGATTTTAGTTTAATTCCCGTCTATGATGACGAGAATAAAGTAGTCTCCTTACTGGCAGAAGGCAGGATGATCAAAGAAATGTTTGCCGCCCGTAAAAAACTGAAGATTAGTGAGCAAAAATTCCGGGCTCTTTATGAATTGTCACCCACCAGTTATATTCTCAGTGATTTTGATACCGGTGAGATACTTGATTACAATACCTCATTTGAAAAGACCACAGGCTATACCAAAGATCATATTGGTACTTTAAATGTCCAGGATATTCTGGTTTCTGTTTCCAAAACACAGATCTATAGGATCAAGAAAGAGATTGAAAGCAATAATGCCTTTGGACCGGAAGAACAAGAATACATTAAAAAGGACGGCACAAAATTCCCAGTCCTGGTAAGTGGTTCGCTTGTTGGTAATAAAAAAGGGCGAAAACTCTTATGGTCCACGGCCCAGGATATTTCCGAAAGCAAATTAAAGGAGGCTCAACTCAAAGAAGAACAACAATTATTAAGGACCTTAATTGACAACCTGCCATTAAACGTATTTATCAAAGACCTTGATTCTCGGAAGATACTGGTGAATAAATCAGAATTAGAATACCTGGGATTCAAAGATCAATCTGAGGTTATTGGCAAGAATGATTTTGACCTATATGACAAAGATGTTGCTGAAATTTCCCGGGCTGAGGATCTTAAAGTCATGAATTCTGGAAAAGCAATGCTAGGTGTTGAAACCATAAATATCAAAAAAGACGGGACTATAACTACCTTCCTTACTTCTAAGATCCCACTCAAGGGTGATAAAGGAAAAGTAAAGGGACTCATTGGCATCAGCCTGGATATCTCTGATCTTAAACGCAAGGAGGAGGAATTGCATGACCTGATCAACGTTACCTCCCATCAGAATAAGAAACTGATCAACTTTGCCCATATAGTATCCCATAATTTAAGGTCGCACACCGCTAATTTTTCTATGCTATTAGACTTCCTTGTAAGTGAAACAGATGCAGAGGAGAAGAACAGGATCATCAAAATGTTGATGGAAGCCTCAGATAATTTACTGGAAACCCTGGAAAATCTCAATGAAGTGGTAGCCATTAGTACCAAAATTAACCTTGACAAGAAATCCATCAATCTCAACGAGAAAATAACTACGGTAGAACAGAATCTTATCGCATTTTTAAAGAATAGTAATGCATTGATTATTAATGAGGTAGATGAAGACACAGAAGTGAAAGCAGTGCCGTCTTATATAGAGAGCATCCTTATGAACTTTATTACTAATGGTATAAAATACAAAGATCCTATGCGGAAGCCGGTTATACATTTGAGCGCCGAAACCAAAGGTGACTATACGGTCTTATCCATAAAGGATAATGGCTTGGGAATTGACCTGGAAGAGCATGGGGATAAACTTTTTGGGATGTACAAGACTTTTCATGAAAACCCGGATGCCCGGGGAATAGGTCTATATATTACCAAGAATCAAATTGAGGCCATGAATGGCAAAGTAACCGTAGATAGCAAGGTTGGTAAAGGAACCACCTTTAAAATATACTTCAATGAAAAAAATTAAGAGTATTTGTATCATTGATGATGATCCCATTACCGTTTTTGGGATCAAGAAGATGTTGAATTCTTTCGAACTTGCAGAGGAAATTAAGACCTATGTTAATGGAAAAGAGGCGATTGATGAAATCACTTCCATGGTTGAACAAAATATCCCCATACCCCAGGTGATCTTTCTGGATATCAATATGCCCATTATGGATGGATGGCAATTTCTGGAAAAATTTCTGACCTTAAAGATCGAATCTACTATAAGGATCAACATAGTAACATCCTCCATTGACCCCTATGACCTACAACAGTGGGAACGCTTTAAGTCTACTACACATCACTTTATAGATTTCAAGAACAAGCCTATTAGAAAGAATGACATTTTGGAGATCACAAAGGCTGCCTAGTGAAAATTGTCCACTTCGAATAGCGTTTTAATATTGGTATATGAATTCTCCAGGGCCTTTTGGATCTTGTGAGGCCCCTTCCATTTCACTTTCTCTATCTTTTCGCTTTTTTGCCCTACTAATTTGCCTTTATACGATGTTTTCATGGCATACCAATGAACTTCTTTGAGCTTGTAGATGCCACCTTTTTTAAAAACATGGTAAGTGGTCTTTAAGAAGTTTTCGATCTTCAAACCTTTGACCCCCGTCTCTTCCTCCACTTCGCGAAGCGCACATTCTTCAATCGTCTCTCCCTTATCTAAACGGCCCTTTGGCAGGTCCCACTTATCATTTCTATAAATAAAAAGTACTTTCCCTTGTTTATTAGTTACCACCCCGCCTGCAGCTACTTCCAGAGGAATTTTCTTGGTGAACTTTTTAAGGATTTCCTCATGATTGGGATGATAGATATAAGCAGCCTGTAACTTCTTTTTTACTAAAGCATCTATCGCAGTCTTAATGGCAGTACCATTGAGAGGGAAGTATTCACCGTTAACGGTTTCTGAGAGCTTGTTTGTTAAAACTAAGGGCGCGTCATTAACAAAAACTTTATACATTTGCGAAATGATTTTAGACAAGCATACTGCAAATAAAACCGCAGAACTACTTCTGCAAATTAATGCAATAAAGTTGAGACCCGAAAATCCATTTACATGGGCTTCGGGATGGAAATCACCTATCTACTGTGATAATAGAATACTCCTATCCTTTCCGGTCATAAGGAACTACGTGAAGGAGGAGATAGCAAAACAGGTAGAGGAGCTGTACGGGAAACCAGATATTATTGCCGGCGTGGCCACTGGAGCCATTGGTATCGGAGTTCTGGTGGCAGAATACCTGGGCCTTCCATTTATCTATGTACGGCCCGAAGCAAAGTCGCATGGAAGACAGAATCAAATAGAAGGTCTTTTAGAGAAAGATCAGACCGTGGTGGTCATTGAAGATTTGATAAGTACAGGCAAAAGCAGCTTAAATGCCGTAGAAGCGCTTGCTAATGATGGAGCTAAAATAAAAGGTATGATCGCTATCTTTACCTATGGATTTGATATAGCTTCAAAGAATTTCGAGAAAAAAGAAATAGATCTTCATACTCTAAGTGATTTTGAAACCTTAATTCAATTAGCCTCGGAGACCAATTACATAAAAGAAGAACAATTACATACCCTAATGGAGTGGAGAAAGGATCCTTCGCTCTGGAAACCATAATACCATGCATATAGAAACTCCCAAGAAGACCGTTGAAAAGAGTAATGAAGCCGTTTATACATTTCTCACAGATTTGAAAAACTTTGAGCAATTGATGCCAGAGTCTATAGATAAGTTTGAGATCATTGATGAAGATACATTCTTATTTGCCCTGAAAGGAATGCCTCAAATAGTATTGAAACGCAAGGAGCAAGTCCCATTTGAGCGTGTTGTCCTGGGTGCAGCCAGTGAGAAACTTCCTTTTACCCTAAGCGCCCATATCACCTCAATAGACGACAATACGAGTGAAGTAATGCTGAATTTTGAAGGCGAATTTAATGCTATGATGGCCATGATGATCAAAAATCCCATTACCAATTTTATGGGTACACTTTCAGAGAATCTAACAAAATTATAGCAGCAAGCCAACGCGTTGAACCGCTTAAAGACAATAGGCTATTTCTTTAAATCCGTAGGATTCAATACTTTGCGATCCTTGTTCCAGAAGTAGTCTCCCTTCCTTATTAACGCCTCTGATAATGCCTTCTACCTGCTGGTCTTTGATCTTATAGATCGCTGATTTATCTTTTCTGAAAAGTAACTGCTGATATTGAGTATCAAGAGTTGCAACCGTATTTTCCTCTAATAGGGCCAACTGTTTTTTTAGACGTAGCAGTATTTCATCTAATAGTATATCCAGGTCATAGGTTTTTCCGGAAATAAGCGTTAAAGAAGAAGCATTTGGTAAAGAATCAAAGGATTCTTGGTTAATATTAACACCAATACCAATAATTGAATGTTTGAGTTGAGATCCTTTTAGTGTGTTTTCTATTAAGATGCCGCAAAGTTTTCTACTGCCTGACAGAATGTCGTTCGGCCATTTTATCGAAAGATCCGGAATTTGAATGGCATTTAGGGCTTTATAAATAGCGAGTGAAACGGCCATGGATACAAGAAACTGATCCTTTGCAAGGAGATTATTAAAACGTTTCAACACACTAAACGTCAGGTTCTTACCAGATTCTGTGGTCCAATGAGAGCCGCCTTGTCCCCTTCCCTGCTGTTGTGTTTCCGCAACCAATACCGTGAAATCTTTCAAGCTACTATCTTGCAACATTCTTTTGAGATGCAGATTGGTAGAATCCGTGGCACTAACTTTGATTATGTTCATCTTGTGGAAAAGAACTGTTGCAGGTACAATGTTATGTTAAAAACAATGGTTAAGAAAACAAAAAAATAATAACTTTGTAGAAATTAAAAATTTTGGATGCAGAAACGGAAGGCTAGCGCAGATGAGTTAATCGCTTTAATATTACACGGAATAGAAGAAGTTAAAGGACTTGAAATAAATCTACTCGACCTAAGAGACATAGAAAATACCGTTTGCGACTACTTTGTTATATGTAATGGAACCTCCAATACGCATGTCAATGCGATCGTAAATTCAGTTCAAAAAACAGTTAGTAAAGGAATAAAAGATAAACCCTGGCATGTAGAAGGTTCAGACAATGCCGAATGGGTGCTTTTGGATTATGTAAACGTAGTAGTTCATGTTTTTCAAAAGCAGGTAAGGGACTTTTATGATCTTGAAGGGCTATGGGGTGATGCAAAAGTAACCATGGTGGAAAGTAGTTTTAATCAATAAAAAATGGCTAAAGAAAATAATAATACCCCGCAGAAAAAACCAAAATTCAGCTCATGGTGGATCTATGGTCTTATTGCGGTTTTGCTAATAGCATTCAATTTTTTTGGGAGCGGTAACCTAACTTCCACCCGGAAGACCACCACCTCAGAATTACAACAATACCTGAGGACCGGTGATATTGCAAAGATCCTGATCATCACCAATACAAACCAGGCCAAAGTATTTCTTACAGAAGAAGCTTTAGCAAAGGATGTGCACAAAGATGTGGCCACCAAACCCTTCTTCCCAACAACGGCAGAGATCCCTCAATATGTGTTGGATTATGGGGACCTTCAGATCTTTCAAAATGAGATCACCGAATTAAAAAAGGAAAATTCCCTCAATACCATAGTAGAGTTCGATAAGGAATCGAATGTAATTATGGATCTTTTGATCACCATAGTTCCATTTGTTCTAATCATTGGAATTTGGATATATCTAATGAGGCGTATGTCTGGCGGTGGTGCCGGTGGTGCCGGTGGACAGATCTTTAACATTGGAAAGTCCAAGGCTAAACTCTTTGATGAGAAAACAGATACCAGAACCTCTTTTAAGGATGTGGCTGGTCTTGAAGGTGCAAAGGAAGAGATTGAAGAGATCGTAGAATTCCTCAAAAATCCAGATAAATATACCTCATTAGGTGGAAAGATCCCTAAAGGAGCCCTTCTTGTGGGCCCTCCCGGTACAGGAAAGACCTTACTCGCAAAAGCAGTTGCTGGAGAGGCCAAGGTTCCATTTTTCTCCTTATCCGGATCAGACTTTGTTGAAATGTTTGTGGGTGTAGGAGCTTCCAGGGTCCGCGACCTTTTTAAGCAAGCCAAGGACAAAGCCCCCGCTATTATCTTTATTGATGAAATAGATGCTATTGGTCGAGCAAGAGGTAAAAATAATTTTACGGGTTCTAATGATGAACGTGAAAATACCCTGAACCAACTCCTTACCGAAATGGATGGTTTTGGCACCAACACAAATGTTATAGTGTTGGCAGCCACTAACCGGGCCGATGTGCTAGACAAAGCACTGATGCGAGCCGGAAGGTTCGACAGGCAGATCTATGTAGATCTTCCAGATATAAGAGAACGTAAAGAGATCTTCGAGGTACATTTAAGACCTATCAAAACAGCAGAAACCCTCGATCTTGATTTTCTTGCAAGACAGACACCCGGGTTCTCTGGAGCAGATATTGCCAACGTATGTAATGAAGCAGCCCTCATCGCTGCGAGAAAAGAAAAAAAGGCAGTAGAAAAACAAGATTTCCTAGACGCTGTGGATCGTATTGTAGGCGGACTCGAAAAGAAAAATAAGATCATTACTCAGGATGAAAAAAAGACGATAGCCTACCACGAAGCAGGTCATGCTACAGTTAGTTGGATGCTAGAACATGCTGCACCTCTTGTAAAGGTAACTATTGTACCCAGAGGACAGTCTTTAGGATCTGCCTGGTACTTGCCCGAAGAGCGGCTTATTGTACGGCCAGAACAAATGAAAGATGAGATGTGTGCCACTCTGGGTGGAAGAGCAGCTGAAAAGGTGATTTTTAATATGATCTCAACGGGTGCCTTAAGCGATCTGGAAAAAGTAACAAAACAAGCACGGGCCATGGTAACCATTTATGGTCTTAATGATGAGATCGGCAATATTACATACTATGACTCTTCCGGGCAAAATGAATACGGTTTCACTAAACCATATAGTGAAGAAACGGCACAGACGATAGACCAGGAAATCTCCAAACTTATAGAGGTTCAATATGCAAGGGCCATTGATGTCCTAAAAAAGCACAAGGATAAGTTGACAGAATTGGCAGAAAGGTTATTGGAAAAAGAGGTTATCTTTAAAGAAGATCTTGAGAAAATCTTCGGAAAAAGACCTTTTGAAAAGCATTTTGATAAGAAAGGACAAGAGATTACCCTAGAAAAGGAGGACTCTAAAGACAAGGACGAACCTGAAGACAAGAAAAAACCAGAAGAACTTGCCAAGGACAAGAAATAAATGCCTTGAATTGTTCTAGAAATTAGTACATTAAACGCGATTTAAATCAAGAAATGGGACTATTTTCCAGCTTATTTGGGGGAGGTAAAAAAAAGAAGGCCTCTAAAGCTACTGCAGAGACCAGGGGAGTTCATATGCCCAACCTCAATCTTCCCATTGATGAAAAATTTACCATACATTTTAAGAAAAACGGTGGGAAATTCCTGTATTGCGATTCTTTCACTGAAGTATCTGATGCCTTAAAGAATATTGTACAGGAAAATCATTGGGAGGAATTATCTTTCTTTAGTATGGACCCCAGGTTAGAAGAAAAATTCTCTAAGGAAAATGTCGTTTTTACCAGTAATGCCAATGCCAGCGAGATCTTTTTTACCACTTGCGAGCACCTCATAGCCCAGAACGGATCTATTTTAGTTAGCTCCAATCAACTGAAAGAAAAGAAACTCAACGAACTTCCTGAGAACGTCATTGTTTTCGCCACCACCAGTCAGTTGGTAGAAAGTATCGGCGAAGGCTTAAAGTCGATCAAGAAGAAATACAAACACGGCATCCCTGCCAATATCACTACTTTAAAACATTTTCAAGCTACCAATGAAAATGCAGATGATTTTCTAACCTACGGAAGTAGTTCTAAGCATTTATACCTCTTACTATTGGAAGACTTATAGGATGACGGAACTTTTAAGGCGTTTACTTACGGGAGTTGTGTATGTTATTTTACTTCTCTCCGCCGTATTCCTAAGTTCAGACGCCTTCGACTTTCTCTTTATGGTCTTCGGACTCGCATGTCTTTATGAATACAAAAGATTAGTAAACCTTCGCGGCTATCATGTCTTTGCTGCCTATCTGGGATTATGGTGGTTATTTATCTATATTATTCGTGACGAAGTGCTTATTAATATTCTAATGTTTCTTTCCATCACTGTAAATATTGCACTTATATACTTTCTATTTTCCGGTAAACCAATATACCGGACCTATCAAAAATTTTTAATAGGACTATTCTATATTGGAGGAGGCTGCATCTTTCTGACAATGATCCCATACAAGGATGATGCCTTTGCAAAAATGTTGATCATGGGAATATTTATACTTATCTGGGTCAATGATTCATTCGCATATCTGGTAGGTAAGTCGATTGGAAAAAGAAAACTTTTTCCTTCAGTTTCACCTAAAAAAACAATTGAAGGTACTATTGGAGGCTTTGTTTTTACAATGATAGCTGCCTATATAATGGCCCAATATGAGCCAATTGTAAAACCTACAGAATGGATCATTCTAGCAGCCGTGATCGTTATTATGGGTAGTGTGGGTGATCTTGTGGAATCTAAACTAAAGCGGGCGGCAGGGGTAAAAGACAGTGGTGCCATCTTACCGGGCCACGGCGGCATGCTAGATAGGTTGGATAGTCTTATATTTGCAGCACCATTTGCATATATGACATTAAATATTTTTACCTATGTTTCATAGAGAAGGGCGTGTAATCATCCTATCTACATTTTTTATCACAGCGTTGATCGTGCTGGCTTCACATTTTTACATCAATGATCCTTCTATTAAAATGATCGTACAGGTGGTATCTATAGTGATACTTATCCTGATATTACAATTCTTCAGAAATCCAAAAAGGATTGCGAATAAGAACTTTGATGAGATCCACGCTCCTGTAGACGGGAAGGTCGTGGCCATAGAGCGTGTTATGGAATCCGAGTACTTCAAGGAAGAAAGAAAGCAGATCTCCATTTTTATGTCTCCTGTAAATGTACATGTAACACGGTATCCTGCCAGTGGGGTAATAAAGTATTCAAAATATCATCCCGGAAAATATTTTGTGGCTTGGCATCCCAAGTCGAGCGAAGAGAATGAACGCACCTCTGTGGTAATCAGAACACCAAAATTTGGAGATATATTATATCGCCAAATAGCCGGTGCCATGGCCAGACGTATTGTAAACTACGCGGAGGAAGGCGAGAGTGTGCAGCAAGGTGAGGATAGCGGTTTTATAAAGTTTGGTTCCAGGGTAGATTTGTTTTTACCTTTAGATGCACGTATAGCCGTAAAACTAAATCAAAAAGTAAAAGGAGCCATAACGTGTATTGCCAGCATTAAGATAGAAGATGAAGAAGGATAATCTACATTCTGAGTTTAAAAAAGCCGTTGCTTATGTAAGCAACTACATAGAACCTCTCCCACCAGATCTTCTTCTAAAATTGTATGCCTACTATAAAATAGCCAATCAGAATTATAACAACCCCGGAAGTAAGACCCCTTTGATCAATGCCTTTAAGGCCAACGCTCTTTTTCAGGCAAAAAATTTACAGCCAGAAGAGGCCATGGAGTTGTATATAGTTTTAGTAAAAAAAGAGTTTGGAATAGGCACTTTTTAATGATCACTCATAGAGGTCCGAACTATCGGCCTTACACAATTCTAACATAAGATCTCCTATTTTTGCGGTTACATCCTTGAAGTATTGTTCCCCTTTTTCCTTAGTGGCATGCGCAGGATCCCCCACCCCGGTATCTTCAGATATCTGAGACCACTTTCGTTCTGCCCATACCCAGCCTTCTGAAAAGGCCTTTATTTTGAATTTTTTTGATCTTCCATCACCCCAAAATTTCCTGTCTAATACCAGTTCTGGTTTTAGATAAAGCATCAGGCTTGTTTCCACTTCATCAGCATGATCCCCATATTCTTTGATATACTCTGGTCTACCCAAAGCCTTGAACCAATTCGAAACACATATAAACATTTCCGGAAACTTCAATCCCAATTCCCGAACAAGGGCCTTGAAGTTATTTCCTCCATGGCTATTGAAGATCAGCAATTTTTTAATTCCCTGCCTGTTAAGAACAGTGACAACGTCCGAAAGAATAGCTAGTTGAGTAGTCGGATTTAAATTGATATCCAGATATATATCAGATTGCCCGGTATTAACCCCAAATGGAATAGTGGGTAAAACAATGACCTTACCTCCTTTGTCCCAGGTTTGCTTAGCCGCTTCCGCAGCAAGTTCATCTGCTTCGTATATGTCAGTAGCATAGGGCAGATGATAGTTATGGGCTTCTGTGGCTCCCCAGGGTAATACTGCCAGTTCAAAGGAAGCTTCTTTAAGGGAATTCCAGTTTGTCTCTGCGAGAATGTAGGGTCTTATGGCCATCTAAAATGTTTTAAAAAGCTATTTCCTGATGTACATCAGGTCGTTCAATAAAGGTGAAGTAATAGCCGCCGACTGCCGTAATGACAAAATACAAGCCTATTAGTACACTTCCATACCCCCAATATGCATCTATCCCAAACCAATCTCCGGTAAGACCAATAAAGATTATTCCTACCAGCGCCCTGAAAAGCTCAAGATAAAAAGCATAGGTCTTACGGTCCATCAGTGTTGTATACCCAAAGATTCCTAAAAAGACAAAGGCCCCAAACAACAACAAGCCTCCAAAACCTATAGCGGAATAATTGTAAAACATAAAGAGGATAAGTCCCAGGGTAAACACCATCTGAAATATAGAATAGCCTTTTAATAAAGACGATGCAGCTGTTTGATAACGCTCAAATGAATACACGTCCTCTATCACTTCTAACGGATACCTATCCTTTACATCGGCAGGTCGCCAACCGGTGGGCATAAACCAGATCCTGAATTTGTCCAGTAAACTATTGGTTCGCCAGGCATCGAGTATAAGTCGCCAGAGATGTTGAAAATTTATAAGGATAGGATTCCATGTGTGCACTGGTTTTAACACCCCATATTGAGGGGGCACTTCCTTTAATTCTTCCTGAAAGGTGCCAAACCATCGATCCCATATACTAAGGATCTGACCTAAGTTCTTATCTATATACTCCGGATTGATCGCATGATGTACCCTGTGTTGGGAAGGCGTAATAATCACATATTCTAACCATCCCATCTTGCCAATATGCTGGGTATGATACCAGAATTGGGCAAAAAGATGTATGGGTGCTATGATAGCAATTACTTCTGTCGGCACACCAAAAAGAGCTGCCGGAAAGAGGAACAACGGAAAATAGCCTAACAGATTGGAAATTGATTGACGAAGGGCACAGGCCAGGTTAAATTCCTCACTGCTGTGATGTATTATATGCTGGTTCCAGAAAAAATTGATCTTATGACTGAGACGATGGTTCCAATATCCTGCAAAATCAATGGCAAAAAAGGCGATGAGCCATACCAGCCAGGTGGCTTTGACGGAGGTCAGTGCCAGGTTTTCCAACAAAAATGGATAGCTTACAATAATAACCCCAAGGCCCAGGGAATCCTTTACGATATTGGTAAGTCCGGAGCTAATACTGCTCACGGTATCTAACACTTTATGCTGCTGATTTTTTACAAAATGGCCATAAAGGATCTCAACTACCAATAGAAGAATAAAAAAAGGAATGGCAAATAAGAGTGCTTTGGCGTATGTTTCCATAAGACTTGGTCAATAGGCTAAAGATAGTGAAATACCCCTAAAAGATAATTGAAAGGGTTTAATTAAAAAGGCCCTACCATAATATGAGCCCGGTGCGTGCCGGGATCCATCAACCAGGGCATTCCCGGGGCATGCGGCTTATCCGGAAGTCCGGTAGATTCTGTAGTAGCAAAAGGCGTATATATCACATAACGGAACTTGCCATTGGGCAATGCTCCGGTGGTTTTATCATAGTCCTCCTCCGAGCCAAAGAAAACATAGAGCATGCTGGGTTCTTTTGGCATAGGCAATATTCCCGATTCAATTTCTCTCCCCCTTATTTCATTGCGCTCATCCTGGGTCTTCCCCTGGGCATTCAATTCTCTTCCCCTTGCCATAAAGGGCTCTAATCTCTTGGAATAGCAACTTACGCTGATGCCTTCTCTAAAAGGGTTGTCTGCTATACATACCAGGTTATTGGTTCCCTCGCGAAGTAACACAAGTTCCCCATCTTTATTATATCCATAGACCATTGCTCCTTCCTTCTGACCATCTGGCACAGGCAGAATAGCTGTATTTATCTGGACTTCCTTGGAAAGTACTTTTGAAGTGTTTTCCTGAGAAATCAGAAACATGGGGAGCAAAATGAATAGTAGCGTAAGAATTTTCATGAGTTTTAGCTTTCCTTAAAGATAAAAAAACGGGCTAACAAATGCCCGTTTACCCTATAATATTCAGGATTCTGCCAAACCGGCCAGACTTTTCTCAAGAGTTACAATCTTTTCTTCTGCATCCATCGCCTTCTTCTTTTCCATGGCCACCACTTGTTCCGGAGCATTACTTACAAAGCGTTCATTAGATAGTTTTTTCACTACAGATTTCAAGAACCCTCTGGTATATGTCAATTCTTCCTTTATTTTTTTGATTTCAGCCTCTACATCTATAGCACCTGTTACCGGGACAAAATACTCATTGCTTTTTACTCTAAAGGAAATGGCCCCTTCCGGAGCTGCCGAAATTGCATCAATAGCGGCAATATTTGCCAGTTTTTTTATAATAGCATCCCAGCGAGAAGATACCTCCTGAAGATTGAGCGCCTGCAGGTTTAAAACCTCTTTTAAAGGAATATTCTTCTCTTTTCTGATCGTCCTGATACTGGAAATAACTTCCGCAGTATAGGCAAACTCGGGCAAAAGATTTGGATCGCACTTTTTAACTTCTGGCCATGAGGAAATTACCAATGCCTCCTCAGGGGTCCTATCTGACATACATTGCCATACTTCCTCTGAGAGGAAGGGCATAAAGGGATGTAAAATTTTTAAATTCTTCTCAAACAAAGAGATCACTTGTGCATACGTTACCTCATCGATTGGTTGCTGGTAGGCTGGTTTTACGATCTCTAGGAACCAGGAACAGAAATCATCCCAGATCAATTTATAGATGGCCATAAGGGCGTCTGAGATCCGATATTTTGAGAAATGATCTTCTATCTCCGTTAAGGTCTCATTGAATTTTGCTTCGTACCACGCCACTCCCAGCGCTGCAGCATCTGGCTGTGGTTGTTTTGTAACTTCCCATCCTTTTACCAGTCTAAAGGCATTCCAGATCTTATTGGCGAAGTTCTTCCCTTGTTGACAAAGTGATTCATCAAATAAAAGATCGTTCCCTGCAGCTGCACTAAGCATTAGGCCTACGCGCACTCCATCTGCTCCGTAATCTTCCATCAACTTAAGGGCATCGGGTGAATTACCCAATTGCTTAGACATTTTACGTCGTTCTTTATCGCGTACCAGCCCTGTGAAAAAGACATTATCAAAAGGTCGAGTATCCCTGAACTCATAGCCGGCTACAATCATCCTGGCTACCCAGAAAAATATAATATCGGGGCCTGTGACCAGATCATTAGTAGGATAGTAATAATTTACCTCCTTATTATCGGGTTCCAGGATACCTCCAAACACACTAATTGGCCATAACCAGGATGAAAACCAGGTATCAAGAACATCCTCGTCCTGACGTAGATCACTTATGGTTAAAGTGGACCTTCCTGATTGTTCTTTGGCCAATTTCAATGCTTCTTCTACATTTTCTGTTACCACATAGTCTGCTGCTCCATCCCCATAATAGAATGCAGGGATCTGTTGCCCCCACCACAATTGTCTTGAAATATTCCAATCACGGATATTTTCCATCCAATATTTATAGGTGTTCTCAAACTTCTTAGGAAAGAATCGGACTTCCTGCGTATCCAAAACAGCCTTGAGAGCAGGTTTTGCCAGATCTTCCATTTTAAGAAACCACTGGTCTAACAATCGCGGTTCAATAACAGCTTTTGTGCGTTCAGAAGTACCTACTTTATTGGTATAGGCCTCAACTTTAGCCAAAGCCCCCAGCTTTTCCAGCTCCTTTACTATCTCCTTACGTACAATAAATCTATCCTTGTTCTTATAGTGCAGCCCATTGGCATTCAAAGTGGCATCTTCATTGAAGATATCAATGGTCTCTAATTGGTGTTTTTCTCCTAATTTCCAGTCATTTTCATCATGAGCCGGCGTTACTTTAAGACAGCCCGTTCCAAATTCCATATCCACATATTCATCCAGAATTATGGGAATTACCCTATTACATACCGGCACAACTGCCTTCTTTCCGTGCAGATGTATAAAGCGTTCGTCATTGGGATGAATACAAATAGCGGTATCTCCCAATATGGTTTCAGGCCTGGTTGTGGCGATCGTAAGGGAATCACTGGTCCCTTCTATAGCATATGAAAGGTAAAATAGCTGGCCCTGTTTTTCTTCGAAGATCACTTCTTCATCGGACAAAGTAGTTTTGGCTTCAGGATCCCAATTTACCATCCTGTACCCCTTATATATAAGTCCTTTCTTGTATAAATCCACGAATACCTTGATGACTGAGGCAGACATGTCATCATCCATAGTGAATTTAGTTCTGTTCCAATCACATGAACAGCCTAACTTCTTCAATTGTTCCAGGATGACGCCCCCGTAGGTGTTCGTCCAATCCCAGGCGTGTTCCAGGAACGCTTCCCTGCTTATATCGGACTTGTGAATCCCTTCTTCCTTGAGTTTTGCTACAACTTTCGCCTCTGTAGCGATCGATGCATGATCCATACCCGGAACCCAGCAGGCATTTTTTCCTAAAAGTCGCGCTCTCCTGATCAGTACATCCTGAAGGGTGTTGTTTAACATATGTCCCATATGAAGGATCCCCGTAACATTTGGGGGAGGAATAACGATGGTATAGGGTTCTCTATCATCTGGAAGAGACCTAAAATACTGGTGTTCCAACCAATATGCATACCATTTTTCTTCTATCTTCTGAGGTTCATATTTTGAAGG
The DNA here is from genome assembly GCF_947258935.1 of uncultured Muriicola sp. GTDB lineage: Bacteria > Bacteroidota > Bacteroidia > Flavobacteriales > Flavobacteriaceae > Muriicola. The sequence goes on along the minus strand of NZ_CAMYKH010000020.1, from coordinate 11,109 downwards.
GATGTCCATATTTGGTATGATTCTTGACTAATTAAGTTGAAATCTTGGGTTCTATTAAAAACAGGAGCCAGAGACTCATTTAAAAAGGGCTAAAATCCTGAAATTAAATACGAAACAAAAATAAGTAACGTTAGTAGATAACAAAAGAATTTTGGATGTTGTTGCAAATATGCTACATTTGAGATTCCTCAAAAAGTAAAGTAATGAAAAAAATAGTAGTAGTATTATTTATGGGCCTTATGGCTCTTAGCCTACAAGCTCAAGAAAAAACGGCAAAAATTCAGTTTAAAGCTGAGACCGTAGACTATGGTCAAATTGAAAAAGGAAGTGACGGCATTCGAGTTTTTGAATTCACCAATACAGGTGAAGTTCCTTTGATCATTAGTAAGGTAAGCTCTAGTTGTGGATGTACTATTCCCAAAAAGCCGGAGCAGCCTATTTTGCCCGGACAAACTGGTGAAATACAAGTGAAATATGATACCAACAGAGTAGGTCCTATCAGGAAGGCAATTACTGTAATTTCCAACGCTGATACTCCTACAAAGGTGTTAAAGATCAAAGGCGAAGTAAAAGCCATTGACGGAAAATAATTGTTAGAAAATCTAGCTTTTTAAAAGACCCTGGCAGAAATGTCAGGGTTTTTGCTTGAAAACGTCTTTTAAAGTGAAGGAGAACGTTAAGTCCTTATTGTAGCGTTCTATGAGCACGCGAACTTTTTTGCCTTCTTTTTCATTGATCAAATTCAAGACCTCCTGAAGCTTATATTTATGGATACGTTTACCATCTACAGCCAAGATGATATCTCCTTCTCTTAGGCCTGCCTCTTCTGCAGGGCTGCCGGCTCTTATGCCCGAAACAATGATCTCTGGCACCAAACTTAGGCGCGTTCTGTTTTCCATTAAAATTTGTACGTTTCCAAAGGACTTGTTATCATTTTTCACTACCCCACGCGAATCAGTTATACGTTCTGCAATATAACGCACGCCGTTGTGCTGGAGATCTAAACCGCTCATATTAAATCTGAAAGGATCTTTAAAATTGCTGTTTTTCCTTAAGTGGATCTTATTACCGGGATAATTGAAGACAATATTGAATCTTCGGAGGATCTCCCCCCCAACGGTTCCATTCCTATCCCCAAGATCTTTGATACTGCTAAAGGAAAACATGTCCGGAAAGGCTGCCTTTGCATTCTTAAGAAGGAAATTTCCTAGTTTAACACTTCGTACTTTCGTCCTTTTGCCAAAAATATTACCGTTAAGACCTTTGCCTAAATAATCAACATAGTGCTTGGAAGGAACATTTATTCCTTTTTCCAGATCCTGAAACAACCATACGGCATCACTACTCCCTGTATCTACAAGCAATTTAACTGGTACATTTTCCTCGTCATCAAAGCTTACTTCCCCTTCTACATACGCTTTTCTGTCTATAATGGCAAGTGGTAAGGTCTCTATACGTGAGGAAGACTTATGTTTATAATATTTCGGATCTATGAATTTGATGGATCTATTACTGTAGTTCACATCTAAAACAAATTCGCGAAACAGATCGAACCCTATGATCCCGTGTATAGGTATTCCCAGAGTTGTGGAGAAATTTATATCCTTATCCAAAACCACAAAGAGTTGCTGGTTATTATTCCTTATTTTCTTCAGTTGAAAACTATTTCCGATTGAGTTCAGCGCTTTGATAGGTTCACCGGCTCCCAGCCCATTGATGGTTATTTCTGTAACATTCTTTAATTCAATGGAATCCTGATCGGACAGATTAAAGAGGATAGGCTTGCTTACTCCAGAATCTAATATGAAATTGAGTTTTGCATCATTGATCTCAATAGGAATGATAATTAGGTTGTTAATGAGTTGAAAATTGACTTTTTGAGATTTTACCCCTTCCGGCAATTGGAATTTCTGTGCCATCCCAAAAAAAGAAAGGCAGCAAAACAACACCATTAAATACCAACACTGAGGTCGCAAAATATTGTGGTTTAAGGGATTACTTCTCTAAGATACAAATTAATTCAAAGGATTCCTCTGCTTTTAACATTCCATTAGATTGGTAATAATAAAGCCATTCGCTGTTGTTTTGTCCACCAGTATTTCCCATTTTTGCTTAAAATTTAAGCACAATGCCTTCTATTTCAAAGAAAGGGCGCTCCATGCCGGAATCCCCCATCAGAAAATTAGTTCCCTTTGCAGAAGATGCCAGAGAAAGAGGTGTTGAGGTTATCCACCTGAATATTGGACAACCGGATATCAAAACTCCTCAAGTAGCTCTGGATGCAGTTAAGAATAATACTATTGAGGTGTTATCTTATAGCAGAACGGAAGGAACCGACCAGTACAGAAAAAAGGTGGCCAAATACTATGCTAAGCATGATATTCAGGTAACACATAAGGATATCATTGTTACTACCGGAGGTTCTGAAGCTCTTGCTTTTACGATGGGATGCATTGCTGATTCTGAGGACGAAGTCATCATTCCGGAACCATTTTACGCAAATTATAATGGATTTGCCATAGCCGCAGGCATTAATGTAGTGCCTGTAGTTTCCAAAATTGAGGATAATTTTGCCCTGCCTCCTATAGAAGCCTTTGAAGCTTGTATCACCCCCAGAACAAAAGCGATCCTTATATGCAATCCAGGGAATCCTACCGGCTATATGTACACAAAAGATGAGATCCAAAAATTAGCTGCACTGGTGAAAAAGTACGATCTCTTTCTTGTGGCAGACGAAGTATATCGTGAATTTGCGTACGACGGAGCTCAACATTATTCAATATTGCAGGAAACCGGTTTGGACAATAACGCCATAGTAGTGGACTCCGTATCCAAAAGATATAGCATGTGTGGTGCCCGAATTGGATTTTTAGTAACCAGGAACAAGTCTGTGATCCAGGCAGCCTTAAAATTTGCTCAGGCGCGACTATCTCCTCCAACCTACGCGCAGATAGCCAGTGAAGCCGCCCTAGACACTCCACAATCGTATTTCGATGCCGTGATTGAGGAATATGTAGAAAGAAGGAATATTCTTATACAAGAGCTCGCCAAGATCCCGGGGATCAAGATCGCCAGACCACACGGTGCTTTTTATTGTATGGTTGAACTTCCCATAGAAAATGCCGATGATTTTGCCCAATGGCTCTTAGAAGAATTTGAGGTGAATGGAAAAACCGTTATGGTTGCCCCAGCGGCAGGATTTTATGCCACAAAAGGTTTGGGAAAAAATCAGATAAGAATAGCCTATGTTCTTGAGAAAGAACAGCTTATTACAGCTGTCGCGATTTTAAAGGAAGCTATTAATACTTATTCTAAGGCGTGAATATTCAAGAACATGTCTCTTTACGACCCTACAATACCTTTGGCATAGACGTCAAAGCCCGCTATTTCGCAGAGGTTACCTCCATAGCCGAATTATCCTGGGTACTGCAGCAAAATTCGTATCCAAAAAAGTTGATTTTAGGCGGCGGGAGTAATATGCTACTAACAGGAGATTTGGATTCACTGGTCATCCTTATTGGCCTCAAAGGGAAAGAGGTGGTTAGCAGTGATGATAGTCATACCATAATTCGAATTATGGCCGGGGAAAATTGGCACGATCTGGTGCTGTGGACATTAGAACGCGACTTGGGTGGACTGGAAAATCTATCATTGATCCCGGGTAGTGTTGGCAGTGCACCCATACAAAATATTGGTGCGTATGGCGTTGAACTAAAAGATCATTTTGTTTGCTGCGAGCTTATGGATATAAGCACGCAAACCCTTCACACTTTTTCTCTGGAAGATTGCAAATTTGGATATAGGGATTCATACTTTAAAAATGAGGGGAAGGGCAAATATGTTATCACTTCAGTAACCTTCCGGCTAACTTCCAAAGATCATAGTTTGCGTACAGGGTATGGGACAATTGCCGCAGAATTAGAAAAGGCGGAAGTGTTCCATCCAAGTATACAGGACATTTCCAAGGCTGTTATAAGTATAAGACAACAAAAACTTCCGGATCCTGCAATACTGGGCAATAGTGGCAGCTTTTTTAAGAATCCGGTGGTCAGTAAAAAATCCTTTGAAAAACTCCAACAAAGCTATCCCGATATTCCCTTCTATAAAGTTGATGAGGATGAAATAAAGATCCCGGCTGCATGGCTAATCGATTTCTGCGGATTTAAAGGCCTCAGACAGGGCGATGCAGGAGTTCACGAACACCAGGCCCTTGTGCTTGTAAATTATGGGAAAGCCACAGGAGCTGAAATATTAAGACTCTCTCAACAAATTCAGGAGACCGTAAAAAGCACCTTTGGAATAGCTATTGTGCCAGAGGTAAATGTTCTTTAAAAGCACCTTGATCTTCGGAAAAATTAAAGTTCATTTTTGATAAATAATTTATCTTTTATTCCTCACATATGACTTACCTCCAGGAGTAAAAAATAACCCCCGAATAATGACTATCCGAGGGTGATTTCAAACCAAACTAACCAAAAACTAAATGCACAATAACCAGTTGTACATTTATCTAATTAAATATGAGATAACGTTAATTTAAGAATCAATTTTATAAATTAGCGTTTCCACTATATACGCAACAAATGATATTTTTGGATGCCCCGGGGGTATTTTTTAATATCTCGATCCAATCATGAGCATACTACTTGAAAAACATATTGTTGAATTATTGCAGGAACGCAATGAAAAGGCAATCTCGCTCTTGTATGATCATTATGGAGATACGTTATTTGGTGTTGCCTATAAGGTAGTAAAGGATGAAGAATTAGCCCAGGACATAGTTCAAGAGAGCTTTGTGAAAATTTGGAAAAAATCTGATTCCTACGATCCTACGAAGGCCAAACTCTTTACATGGTTGTTCCGAATAACCAGAAACACGGCTATTGATAAATTACGCAGTGTTAAAACCAAAACCGACAAAGAAATCCAAATAGACGTTTCGAACGTATATAAAATAGGAGTTGACAGCATAAGGCCCGAGTTCATGGACATTCAAGAAAACCTTGGGAAGATTGAAAGTAAGTATCAAATAGTTCTCGATGCACTTTTCTTTCAGGGGATGACTCAACAAGAGGCCAGCGATGAATTAGACATTCCCTTAGGGACCATCAAATCCAGGTTAAAAATTGGATTGCGGGAACTAAAGAAAATATATGGTAGTTCATATGTAGTGTTAGCCCTATTAACTTTAATATCATGAAAGAAAAGATAAAGGCATTTTTAGAATCGGACCTTTTAGAGAAATATCTATTAGGTAATACTTCTAGGCTAGAAACCTCTCAAGTTGAGCGATATATAGTAATGTATCCGGAGGTGAGGAAAAACTTTGAAGAGCTTCAGGAAAATCTGGAAATTTTTGCTCGTTTGCATTCCCTTAGATCACCTGCGGGACTTAAAGAGAAGATCCTACGACGAATTAAGTCTCAGGATCTTGGTAGGAGAAAGTTCAGGAGATTTGCTATTGCGGCCAGCATCACTGCATTTATCTTTGCCGGCTCCTCCTATTTCTTCTGGAACCAGAACATGAGTTTGATGAATGAAAATACTATTGTGAATAACAGAATCCAGAATTTGGAGGCTGATATGAAACAGCAATTGGAAGATGTGAGAAATCAGTTCATCGTTTTGAACAACCCTCAAACCAAGAAATTCTATGTAAATGGCAATGCCAAGGCGAAAGACCTAAAGGCAGTGGCCTATATAAATCCCGTTAAGAAATTATCATATATTAATGTTCGCAGTCTCCCCAACCTTCCGGAAGATAAGGTCTATCAGATGTGGGCAGAAGTAAATGGAGAAATGGTAAATCTGGGGATCATTAAGAAAATTGAAGATAGGGACCGCTTATTACCGCTTCCATATGGTAAGAATGCCATTAGTTATATTACCATTGAGCCTACCGGAGGGAATAATAGCCCTACGGTACAAAACATAGTTGCCAACATAAAATACTAAGCGTATACTCTTAGATAATCTTTGTAAGCCCCTTTGTTGGGGCTTATTTTTTATATCTTTGCACAAAGTTGAAACATGAAACTAGTATTACTAACCATAGGTCTGTTAGCGCTTGCATTTGCTGGGATAGCTATCAAGATATGGGCCCAAAAAGACGGTAAATTTGCTGGTACCTGCGCAAGCCAAAGTCCATTTTTAAATAAAAGTGGAGAAGTCTGCGGAATGTGTGGAAAACTTCCCGAAGAACAAGATTGTAAGAAAGAAACCGTAAGGTGATTTTCACCATCTTTAGACAATTTCGCTTACCTTAGTTAACAACACATTTTGGAAACCTCATCCCACTAAATGAAGGAAACCATAGAAAAAGCCAAAGCCGGTAGTCAAATTGCATTCAGTAATCTGCTAGATACCTATTGGAATGAAGTTTATGGGTTTCAGCTTGTCCGAACCAAAAATGAGAATGATGCGGAAGATATCACCATACAGACATTTTCCAAGGCATTTGATAAAATTCATAGCTATGACGATGCCTATGAGTTTAAAACCTGGTTATTTACCATTTCCAAGAATCTGCACGTAGATCTTATTAGAAAAAGGAAGAAAAATGTACTTCAACATAATTCGCCTAGAAATCAGGATGTTATCAAAGAAGTATTAGATGATGCCCCTTCTGCCGAAGACCAGTTGATCACCGAGCAAAACCTGGCAAGTCTCCTATCGCACATAAAAAAATTAAAACCCCATTATCAGGAGGTCATCAACCTTCGATATTTCAGAGAACTCTCTTACGCAGCCATTGCAGAAGAATTAGACGAACCTATCAATAATATCAAGGTTAAAATTCTCAGAGCCAAAAAACTTCTGGCAGAGATTATAAAATCGCATTAGGCGCCCAATGAAGCCCGAAAATTTCGATTATTTTTGTTTGTATATTTGCATAAAATTTTTCTATGAGCCTAGAAACCGTAGCTAGTACAGCGGCCCCGAAAGGAAAACCGAAGTGGTTGAGGGTAAAGCTTCCGACAGGTAAGAAATACACTCAATTACGAAGTTTGGTTGATAAGTACGATCTTCATACGATCTGTACTTCAGGTAGTTGCCCCAATATGGGTGAATGCTGGGGTGAAGGAACCGCTACGTTTATGATTCTGGGAAATATTTGTACCCGCTCCTGTGGCTTTTGTGGTGTTAAAACAGGCAGGCCTGAACAGGTAGACTGGGAAGAACCGGAAAAGGTAGCCAGATCTATCAAGATCATGGGGATAAAGCACGCCGTTGTCACTTCCGTAGATCGTGACGACCTTAAGGATATGGGCTCTATTATTTGGGCAGAAACAGTAAAGGCTATCCGTAGAATGAATCCTGAGACCACCCTGGAAACACTCATTCCGGATTTTCAAGGAATAGAAAGGCACCTGGACAGAATTGTTGGCGTAGCTCCAGAAGTTGTGTCTCACAATATGGAAACCGTTAAGAGATTAACAAGAGAAGTGAGGATCCAAGCCAAATATGAGCGCAGTTTAGAGGTTTTAAGATACCTAAAAGAAGCAGGCGTGAACAGGACAAAATCTGGAATAATGCTGGGCTTGGGAGAATTGGAGGAAGAGGTGATAGAAACTATGAAAGATCTCCGGGCAGCCAAGGTAGACGTAGTTACCATAGGGCAATACCTCCAACCTTCTAAGAAACATTTGCCGGTAAAGGAGTTTATAACCCCCGAACAATTCAAAAAGTACGAAACCCTGGGATTAGAGATGGGCTTCAGACATGTGGAAAGTGGTGCTCTGGTGCGCTCTTCTTATAAAGCACACAAGCATATACTCTAACAACGAATGCTTATCTTGTCCTACTTCTGTTAGATTTATCCTGATCAGTTGGGATTTAATAGCCTATGAGAACTATAAATATCGGCATCAATGGTTTTGGTCGCATTGGGAGGACACTCTTTCGGCTATTGCACGGACATCCAAATATTAAAGTTACTGCTATAAACGACCTTGCCGATAGCAGAACCATGGCACATTTACTGAAGTACGATAGCATTCATGGGCGCTTTCAACAAGAAGTGAGTTTTGAGGAGAATGCCCTTGTAGTCAATGGAGAGGTCATTGGCATGCAACAGCAAGCACATCCAAAAGATATAGACTGGAAGGTTGGAATGGTGGACATTGTGGTAGAGGCTACTGGAAAATTTAAATCAAAAACTTCCTTGGATTACCATTTAAAAAATGGCGCAAAAAAGGTGATATTAACAGTCCCTCCTGCCGATGAGGACATTAAAATGATTGTATTTGGGGTCAACGATGATATTATAACTGCTGCAGACCATATCATCTCCAGCGCCTCCTGTACAACTAATAATGCAGCACCAATGATCAAAGTATTACATGATCACTGGGGAGTAAAACAGGCCTACATTACCACTGTACATTCTTTTACTTCCGATCAAAGCCTGCATGACAGACCGCATACAGACCTTAGACGAGCCAGGGCAGCAAGCCAATCTATTATTCCAACAACTACAGGAGCAGCTAAAGCGCTGACACGAATATTTCCAGATCTGGCCAGTGTTATTGGGGGTTGCGGGATACGAGTTCCAGTCCCAAATGGCTCATTGTCTGACATTACGCTCAACTTAAAAAAAGATACTTCCATTCAGGAAATTAATGATACTTTTGAAAAGGCTGCTGAAAATGAGCTAAAAAACGTACTTTTTTTCACGAAAGACCCTATAGTTTCTATAGATATAAACAATAGTTATTATTCCTGTACGTTTGATTCTCAGATGACTTCTGTACTTGGAAATATGGTGAAGGTTATAGGTTGGTATGACAATGAAACGGGGTATAGCAGCAGAATTATTGATGTAATACAATTGTTGGAACATAAAAAGTACTTTTGATATTTTTCAAACCACATAAAAAACGTCTTAGATTACTAGTCCTTTTAGGGCTTTTTTGGTGTGTAAGCCCCCTGTGGTCACAAAATTCCGACGAGGTAGACGAAAAGCTATCACAATTCTACAAGGAATATACTAATTACAAGAACCAGAATCAGTTAGAACAGGCGTTAGACATCCTTGATGAAGCACGCAAATTGGCAGAAAGCAGCCTGAATGAAAAAGGAATCATAGATACCTATCATCGATTTGCCTTATTGAATCTGCAGCGGGGAGATAAGAATAATGCAGAGTTTTTCTTAGCGCGCGCGGCCAAATTGCTTGAAAGTTATAATTCATATCCGCGCGGAGAGGGGTTCTATAAATATGTTGAAGCAAAACTTCTTTATAGTTCTGATCTGAATTTTGCCGCTATGAGAAGACTAGCGGATGCCAAGACCCTGAGTAATGATCGTAACCTTCTAAACAACATGTTGCTGTTAGAGGGACTTATTTTTATGAGCATTGAAGATTACGAAAAGGCGGCTGTTAGTTTTAATTCGCTTGTTGTAAACACAGACGATATTGAAAAGGCTTATTTAACAACCAGAGCGCATCTGGGTCTTGCTGACCTTAATATTCGTACCGAAAATTACGAGGAAAGTATAAAAAATGGCTTGAGTGCCATTACACTTGCCAGGGCCAATAACTTTAGTATTGAGTTACTTCAGGCCAATGAATATCTGGCCAAAGCCAATGAATTACGGGCAAATTATAAACTGGCCCTCGAATACAAAGCAGATATTGTACAAATTAAAGACTCCATCTTTACCCTTGAAAAGATCAAAGCTGAAACAAACAAGGCAGATAAACTGGCAATGCAGGAGGCCGAGACCGAGATCAACAGACAAGATGAACGAATTGAAGCTTTAAGCCAATCTGCCAACCGATCCGAAATTACCGCTATCCTAACCTCGGCATTCCTTACAATCATTTCTTTATTGGCAGTCTCACTATATAGGAACAACCAGATCAAATTAAAAACCAACGACCTGCTGCAAACGAAAAATAAGGAATTGCAGGCCGCAAGGGATGCAGCGGTCCAGGCAATGGAAGCAAAGACCAATTTCTTGTCTACTGTTAGTCATGAACTGAGAACACCGCTCTATGCAGTAACTGGACTCACCCACCTCCTACTCGAAGAAAATCCAAGTGAGAATCAAAAGGAACATCTTAAATCCCTGAAATTTTCAGGAGACTACCTTTTAAATTTCATCAATGACATATTACAGATCAATAAAATTGATGCGGATAAATTAGAACCTTCGAGCATTGAATTTCACCTGAAGAAGATCCTCAGTGAAGTGATCGATTCCTTACAACAAAGCGCCAAGGAGAATAATACAAAAATTATACTCGACTTTGATGATGAAATTCCTCAGCATTTGATGAGTGACCCGTTGAAACTATCTCAGATCTTTATCAATCTTATTGGCAACTCTATAAAGTTCACCAAGAATGGACAAGTAACCCTCATCGCCAAACTATTGAAAAAGGAAGAGGAAAATGTGACCATCTATTTCGAAGTAAAGGACAACGGTATAGGGATCTCTAAGGAACAGCAACAGCACATCTTTGACAGCTTTGAACAGGGCTCTATCCAGATCAATCGAGAATACGGGGGTACCGGACTAGGACTCACTATTGTTAAAAGTTTACTCGGTCTGTTCGACAGTAAAATTCAATTGAAAAGTGTGGAAGGCAAGGGAAGTTCATTTTTCTTTGAATTGGTACTAAAATCAAAAGACAGTATAGTAGATGACATTCCGTTCGAATTAGAGCAGAAGGAATACGACCTAAATGGAATGCATGTGTTGGTTGTAGAAGACAATAAAATAAACCAGGTGATCACCAAGAAAATGCTCCTTAAACGAGGCATAAGTTGTGATATTGCGGAGAACGGTTTGGAAGCTATAGATCAAGCAAACAGAAATCAGTTCGACGGAATTTTAATGGATATCCATATGCCAGGTATCAGCGGGGTGGAAGCAACCATTGAGATCCGTAAGTTCGATAGGGAAACACCTATCATAGCATTGACGGCTATCTCACTAGACGACAGTTTGGAAGCTTTCTATGCGGCAGGCTGTAATGACGTGGTGACCAAGCCATTTAAACCAGAGGTGTTCTATCAAAAAATAGGAGAAAATTTCCTGGAACACAAGCAAAAAAAATCGGCTTCATAATTTTTCGATCGCCTTGTTAAGCAATTCTTT
>NZ_CAMYKH010000019.1 GCF_947258935.1 uncultured Muriicola sp. | reverse complement strand
AAGCCGCTTCAAGTTCAAACACAGATAAATCTATTGCCGTACTTCCTTTTAAAAATTATAGTGGTGATGCCGCTATGGATCCATTTTGTGAAGGTATGACCGATGAGGTTATTTCAAGACTTACCAAAATCAAATCCTTCACTAAAGTAAGTTCCAGAACATCCATATTACTGTACAAGAATTCCGACAAAAGTATACCAGAAATTGCCAGTGAATTGGGTGTTACCCATATATTGGAAGGTAGTTTCCAAAAATCCGGAGATAAAATAAAAGTGAGCCTTCAATTAATTGATGGCCAGGCCGATGATCATTTTTGGGCCGATGAATATACAGGGGATTGGAATAGCAATGATATTTTTAAGATCCAGGCAGAGGTTGCGGAAAATGTCGCAAGAAAAATGGACATTCAGATTTCGGATAGTGAATATGAGGCTATACAAAAAAAACCAACGAACAATGAAGAAGCCTATAGAAGTTATCTGTTAGCAAAATCTCAAAAGTACAAAGAGAACGAAAGTTCGTTCACAAGTGCCATTCCATTGTTTGAAAAAGCAATATTATTGGATAGTGATTATATTGAGCCCTATATAGGATTGGCAGATGTATGGATGACAGGTGGATTAGTCTGGGGGTTATATCCCGAACAAGAAGCTTGGGCCAATGGTAAAAAAGCATTGGAAAAGGCTCAGAAAATAGACAGTTCTTATAGTGAGTTAGAGGATATGTTGTATACCGGTTATTTTTATTATGATTGGGATTTTGAACGGGTTGAACCCTATTATCAACATTGTCTATCAAATTTTATTTTTGATAGGACGCCTGCAATTATAGCTGATTATGCAATAAAGACCGGGAGATATAAAGAGGCTATTGTGGCAATGGATAAAAGTATTGCCATTGACCCATCGGTTGGGATATTTTATACTTTTAAAGGGGAGGCTTTAATGCTCTTAGGAAACAGAAAGGGGGCTCTTGATTTAATGAAAGCTGGCAATACACTTTTTAGCGATAATTGGTGGTATCTGCGTGAATCAGCTAAATTATTGTACTATTTAGGGGACTATGGTACTATTCTTATGTGGTTAAATGGAGTTTATTCTTATATGGATGGAAATAAAAATAAAGCTTCAAAGCATTTGCAAGAACTGGAAAATGAATATGCAAAAGGATCTTCTGGCAGCCCTGCATGGTTCATTGCGCTATACTACTGCACGCTCCAGGAATATGAAAAGGCATTTATGTGGCTTCAAAGGTCCTATGACCGGCATGAAGTGGAACTTACCTGGTTCCGGGAGGAACCCTTGTTGATTCCACTTCGCAATGATCCGCGCTACAAGGTTCTTTATAATAAAATTGGTTTCTCAAAATTAAAGTATTCCTTTGCTGAAAATTAGGTTATCTCAAAACCTGATTATCAATTTTTTTTAATCCCACTTTAAAACAAGAAATAGATATTCCTGCAACATAGGTTATAGGATTATAGTTATGTTGTATGAACACCAAAAAACATTAAAGTAATTGCAACATTCCGATTATGTGGTTATCCCGGAATTATGCCATCTTTAGTATTGTATTAATCTAAAAATCAATATTATGAAAACCTTAATGAATTTTGGAATTGCTTTACTTTTAGTATTCGCTTTTTCGTGCTCTACAGAATCTGAACCAGATGAACTTATTGGTGTTTCTGCAAAAGCATCTGGTAAACAAATGACATCAATAGGAGGCCTTGGGGGAATTACCGGTACTTCAACATTACATAGAAATAAAAATGGGATAACAGTTAATTTCAAAGCAGAGGGTTTACACCCGGGAGCCTATACCATATGGTGGGTAATCTGGAACAATCCTCAAGATTGTGCAACTCCCGGAGAATGCAATGAAGGGGATTTTGCAACACCGGTAGAGGTGGAAGTTGAAGTGATGTATGCAGGCGGACACGTCGTTGGCAAGAATGGGAAGGGAAATTTTTCAGCACATTTAAAAGCAGGAGATGATTCTCCAGAATCAATGAATGAGAGTTTTGGATTTCCTTCTGTAGGAGGTTTGACAGTTGGGAATACTTTTGGTGCAGAAGTTCATGTGGTGTTAAGAACCCATGGCCCTGTGGTACCTGGATTGGTCAATGAACAAATTAGCACTTATAGAGGCGGTTGTGATGAGCCATTCTTGTATGCCCCATTCACAGTATATCCTAATGCAATTGGAGAGTGTGCAGATATAGCTGCTGCTGTCTTTGCACCTGCAAATTAAAAGTAGCTAACACATTTGGCAGCAATTTATATAAACCGAAGTCCTAAGCTTCGGTTTTTTTGGTGATATTTTATTAAGGTTAAAATTAATGGTTTAGGAGTTTCAAATAATTCAGAAAATCTATTCTGAAAGATAATTGTAATTTAGCTCAATTCATTAATTACAAAGTAATTTGCCTTTAATTGAAGTGAACTCTAAAAAAAAGGAAACCCAACTCATAAAAGAAGAAGCCAAACGCCTTGGTTTTTTGTCATGTGGTATTTCCAAGGCCGATTTCCTTGAAGAAGAAGCACCCAGGCTGGAGAAATGGTTAAAGGCTAATATGCATGGGGAGATGGGGTACATGGAGAATCACTTTGACAAAAGATTGGATCCGAGAAAACTGGTGGATGATGCTAAATCTGTTATTTCTTTGTTATTGAACTATTTTCCTTCTGAGCAACAGGAAGCGGATACCTATAAAATATCAAAATACGCCTATGGGCAAGATTACCACCAGGTCATTAAATCAAAATTAAGGGAACTTCATGCCTTTATTGAGGAGACCATTGGTGAGGTAAAAGGGAGGGCGTTTGTAGATTCGGCCCCTGTGCTCGATAAAGCCTGGGCTGCTAAAAGTGGTTTGGGATGGATGGGAAAACACAGTAATCTCCTTACCCAACAGCATGGTTCTTTCTATTTTATTGCCGAACTGATCGTAGACCTGGAGATAGATTATGATCATCCTGTGACGGATCATTGTGGCACTTGCACCGCATGCATTGACGCCTGCCCTACCGAGGCAATTGTACAACCCTATGTTGTAGATGGGAGTAAGTGTATTTCCTATCTCACCATCGAATTAAAGAATGAGATCCCTTCTTCTTTCCAGGGTCAACTAGATGATTGGATCTTTGGGTGTGATGTATGCCAGGATGTATGCCCCTGGAACCGATTCTCAAAATCGCATCAAACTCCTTTGTTCAATCCTAATCCGGAAATACTCTCCATGAGTAAAAAGGAGTGGGAAGAGATCACTGAAGATGTTTTTAAAAAGGTCTTTAAAGGATCTGCCGTGAAACGCACAAAATTTTCAGGATTAAAACGAAACATCAAATTTCTGGAATAATTGGATTGTAACTACATCGATTTAGTTTTAAAAATTTCAACTTTATATTTAAGATCTTATTCAGAACAATGATAAAACCCTATATTGAAAGGTTGTTAATTAGGATTACTAATGCATTCATAATTTAATAAACTGCGCACATTATGAGTTTAATTAAAAAGCCAACCTTAGGTTTTTGGCAAATCTTCAATATGAACGTTGGCTTTCTTGGAATCCAATATAGTTTTGGACTACAACAAACCGCAATAAATCCTTTGTTTTTATTTTTAGGTGCTTCTGAAGAAATGCTACCTATTTTAAATATCGCGGGTCCAGTTACGGGTCTGATCGTGCAGCCAATTATCGGTGCAATGTCAGATAAAACCTGGTCTCCAAAATGGGGAAGACGTAAGCCTTATTTTCTAATAGGTGCGCTAATCGGAAGTATTTGTTTATTTGTTTTTCCGTCTAGTCCAGTACTTTGGTTTGCTGTAGGTCTTTTATGGATTTTGGATGTGGGGAACAATATGGCCATGGAACCGTATCGTGCTTTTGTAGGGGATAAATTACCAGAAAAGCAGATGAGCCTGGGGTATCAAATGCAGAGTTTATTCGTAGGGGCTGGTATCTTATTGGCCATGGGTTCTATAGTTTTATTTCAAAAGATATTTGGTGCTGAGGTCGTTGAAGGCACAGATGTTGTTCCTACCTGGATGTATTATTCTTTCTATGTAGGAGGTGTCCTTTCTATAACTACTGTTTTATGGTCTGTTCTAAAGACTCCTGAAATTCCTCCTTCCGCGGAGGAATTAGAAGAAATCAATCATGATAAGAGCCAACCGATTGGTGCCCGTATTGCCAAGCCTTTTGCAGAAATAGTAAGTGCTATAAGAGATATGCCATCGTTTATGTGGAAGATAAGCGCGGTGTATTTGTTTCAATGGTATGCACTCTTTGTTTATTGGCAATACATTACCCCACTGTTTATGAAAACAATGGGTTATGGTATATCGGAAGCTGCATCGCAGTCCGCTCAAATGAGTTTGACCTATAATATAGTCACCATGGTTGTGGCGCTTGCCCTGGTGCCGCTTACTTTGAAATATGGGGGTAAAAAAATATACGCTGCTAGCCTGGTGGGTACCGGCTTGGCACTCTTCGCAATACCATTTATTGAGAATTCCCTGCTCGTATTAGCACCTATGGTTTTATTTGGAATAGGATGGGCCGCCATGATGGGTATACCTTATACCATGGTTTCAAAAGTGGTTCCTCAAGAAAGAAGGGGAGTCTACATGGGAATTTTAAATATGATGATTGTGATACCTATGGGGATTGAAACCTTAACCTTTGGCTCTATTTACAAATATTTATTGGGGGGCAGTGCCATTAATGCGATACTTTTTGCCGGAGGGTTCTTTATTATTGCCGCTATATTAGCCATGCGCTTAAATGTAAAGCAAGCACAAGTCCGGGAATAAGGTCCTTTAGGACTGAGGAAAGGCTGTGCCGGCAAAGTGATTTTAGATTGTTTTTGCGTATAAAAAGATATACCAGATCTAGTTTCAATCGAATAGTCTGACATAAAATTTCAAATACTAGTAGGATTTCTATTAGTATTCTGGGATATGTTCGTATCCCAAGAATTACTCTTAAATTTGTTTTCTAAATTTAATGTATGGCGAAAGATAAGAAGAGAAGGGAAGCGTTAATATACCATGCCGAACCTACCCCTGGAAAGATCAAGGTCGTACCTACAAAACCTTATGCTACGCAGCGAGATCTCGCATTGGCCTACTCCCCCGGAGTAGCAGAGCCATGTTTAGAAATTGCAAAAAATGTTGAGAATGTTTACAAATACACGGCTAAGGGAAATTTTGTTGCCGTTATCTCCAATGGTACGGCAGTTTTAGGATTGGGAGATATTGGTCCGGAAGCTTCAAAACCTGTAATGGAGGGAAAATGCCTGCTGTTCAAGATTTTTGCCGATTTAGACGCGATCGATATTGAATTAGATACCAAGGATATTGACAAGTTTGTTGAGACCGTAAAGATCATTGCTCCCTCTTTTGGTGGCATCAACCTGGAAGACATCAAAGCTCCTGAAGCCTTTGAAATAGAACGCCGATTAAAAGAGGAATTAGATATTCCTGTAATGCACGATGATCAGCACGGTACGGCTATCATCTCTTCTGCAGCACTGATAAACGCTTTGGAAATAGCAAAGAAAAAGATTCAGGATGTAATAATAGTGATCAGTGGAGCAGGTGCCGCAGCCATTTCCTGTACGAGACTTTACAAGGCCTTTGGGGCAGATGCCAATAAAATCATTATGGTAGATAGGAAGGGAGTAATTCGGAAGGATCGTGATAACCTTTCTCTTGAAAAACAAGAATTTGCTACAGACCGTGATTTTCAAACCCTGGCGGATGCACTAAAAGGTGCAGATGTATTTATTGGTCTTTCAATCGCTGATACAATGACCCCGGCAATGCTGAAATCTATGGCGGATGATCCAATTGTTTTTGCCATGGCCAATCCGGATCCGGAGATCAAGTACAGCCTCGCTGTAAAAACAAGGAAAGATGTGATCATGGCTACCGGAAGATCAGATCATCCTAACCAGGTGAATAATGTGCTCGGCTTTCCTTTTATCTTTCGTGGTGCACTCGATGTTCGTGCCACAAAGATCAATGAAGAAATGAAAATGGCCGCTGTAAAGGCACTGGCTGAACTTGCAAAACAGCCCGTTCCGGAACAGGTCAATATTGCCTATGGCGAAACCAGACTCACTTTTGGAAGGGAGTATATTATTCCAAAACCTTTTGATCCGCGCCTAATTGCGGAAATTCCACCCGCAGTAGCCAGAGCTGCCATGGAAAGTGGTGTTGCCAAATTGCCTATAACAGATTGGGATAAATACAAGGAGGATCTTTATCAACGCTCTGGTGAGGATAATAAAGTAATGCGTTTGCTGATGGGCAGGGCAAAGAACGATCCAAAGAAGATCATCTTTGCCGAAGCAGACCAGCTAGATGTACTAAAGGCTGCGCAGATAGCCTATGAGGAAGGTATAGCTCATCCTATATTATTGGGAAACAAGGAGATTATAACGGAATTGAAGAAGGAATTAGAATTTGATGCAGAGGTTGAAATTATTGACCAATACGGGCAAAATTCACTCGAGAAAAGAACACATTATGCTCATAAATACTGGGAAGCAAGGAGGCGTAATGGGGCTACCCTTTACAGTGCAAAGAGCAGGATGCGTGAACGGAATTATTTTGGTTCAATGATGGTCCTGGAAGGATATGCCGATGGGATGATTTCAGGGTATTCCAGGTCATACGCATCTTCTATTAAACCCGCATTTGAGGTTATTGGCAGAGCGGCCAATGTTTCTAAGGCAGCTACGGTCCATATCATGATCACAAATCGGGGACCTATTTTCCTGGCTGATACCTCAATTAACATAGACCCAACTGCCGAGGAATTAGCCGAGATAGCCAGGATGACAGCAAATTTGGCTGTGGCATTTGATTTTGACCCGGTTATAGCATTGCTCTCCTATTCAAATTTCGGATCCTCGAAACATCCACACTCAAGAAAAGTGAAGGAGGCAGTACGCATTCTCCATGAAACTGATCCGCATCTGGTAGTGGATGGTGAGATCCAAACCGATTTTGCGCTGAATAAAGAACTTCTTCAAAGTCAGTTTCCTTTCTCAAAACTGGCAGGAAAAAAGGTCAACACCTTAATTTTTCCAAATCTGGAGTCGGCAAACATCACCTATAAATTACTCAAGGAGCTACATGCAGCAGATACCATAGGCCCTATTATGTTGGGTCTTAAAAGACCGGTGCATATCTTGCAATTAGGAGCAAGTGTAGAAGAAATGGTTAATATGACGGCGGTGGCAGTGATAGACGCACAGGAGCGGGAGAAGCGCAGAAAAGCTAAAAAAGGAGTGAAAAAATAAGCGTAATTCACACATCTCAATCAGTATAAAACAATTCAATGATCACTCATTTAAAAGGAAGGCTGACAGAAAAACATCCCACACATGTGGTAATAGATTGTGGGGGGGTGGGGTATTTTGTGAATATTTCGTTGCATACTTTTTCCCAACTTCCAAGTTCTGAAAACATTCAGCTTTTCACGCATTTACAGATCAAAGAAGATGCCCATACTCTTTTCGGATTTATGGAAGCTTCTGAGCGGGAGATCTTTAGATTGCTTTTGTCTGTCTCAGGGATAGGATCTAGTACGGCGAGGACCATGCTTTCTTCCATGACACCATTTCAGATAAGGGATGCTATTGCCACCGGGGATGTCCCATCAATACAGGCTATAAAGGGCATTGGTGCTAAGACAGCGCAACGTGTAATTCTGGATCTTAAGGACAAAGTTTTAAAAATTTACGATCTGGACGAAGTTTACCCAAATTCGAACAATACAAATAAAGAAGAAGCGTTATCTGCTTTAGAGGTTCTTGGCTTTCAAAGAAAGCAAGCCGAAAAGGCGGTAGACAAGGTTTTAGGCCAAGATGCTTCACTAAGCGTAGAGGACATTATCAAACATGCGCTGAAAAATTTGTAATTAGTTTGAAAAAAGGGGCAAAAACTTTTCTTAAATCTTCATTTAAGCTATTTTTCCTATCCTTCATTTTCCTTTGGGCCGGGTATTCATGGTCTCAGGAAACTGGGGAACAATCTGTAGACTCTGTTCAAACCGGAGTTGCACTCGGCAAGATTAAAATGCCAAACCCCAAAAGTATTGTTTCCAAATACACCTATGACCCTCAACTAGACCGGTATATTTATACGGAAAGCGTTGGGGAATATGACATAAACTATCCCGTGATCCTAACTCCGGCCCAGTATATGGACCTGGTACGCAAGGAGAATATTAAGTCTTACTTTAAAGAAAAGCTAGACGCTTATTCCGGCAAGAAAGAAGGTAGTGAAGAAGCAAGGAGAAACCTGCTCCCTAATTTCTATGTCAACAACAATTTTTTTGAATCTGTTTTTGGAGGTAATACCATTGAAGTAATTCCACAAGGATCTGTGGCTATGGACCTGGGAGTTATCTGGCAAAAGAATGACAATCCGGCGCTCTCACCCAGAAACCGGACCAATCTCTCCTTCGATTTTGACCAGCGCATTAGTTTAAGTATGCTAGGTAAAGTAGGTGAAAGACTGCAGGTAACCGCCAATTACGATACAGAAGCCACCTTTGATTTTCAAAACCTTGTTAAACTAGATTATACACCAACCGAGGATGATATAATTCAAAAAATTGAGGTGGGTAATGTGAATATGCCTTTAAACAGTTCCCTCATTACAGGGGCCCAAAGTCTTTTTGGGGTAAAGACCCAATTGCAATTTGGTAAGACCACAGTAACTGCCGTATTTTCAGAACAACGGTCACAAAACAATACAGTAGTGGCTCAGGGTGGGGGTACACTTAACGAATTTGAACTTACCGCACTAGACTATGATGAGGACAGGCACTTCTATCTTGCCCAGTACTTCAGAGATCAATACGATGAGGCGCTATCTAATTATCCGTATATCCGAAGTCAGGTTCAGATCACCCGATTAGAAGTATGGGTAACCAACCGGAGTCAGCAAACGTTAAATGTGCGAAATGGAGAGGCTCTGGAAGAGAAAACTCGTATAGGGATAGCCAATGGAGATCCGGTGGGCTTTTTTAATTTCTCCGCAACAAATCCCGAACTGCCAAGGAACGGAGCCAATGATTTTGACCCGGCCCTTATTAACAGTGGAGGTGCATTAACCCCGGACATTAGAGATATTGCAACCGTTGAAAGCGGGTTTAATATTTCAGGGGGGTACCAGATCAACCAGGGATTTGATTATGCTATACTCGAAAATGCCAGAAAGTTAGAACCTAACAGAGATTACCAATATAATACTCAGCTGGGTTACATATCCCTGAATCAGCGGTTGAGCAATGACGAAGTGCTTGGGGTAGCCTTTCAATATACCTATAACGGAGAAGTATACCAGGTAGGGGAATTCGCCAATGGCGGTTTGGATGCAACCACTGTCGCAGGAGGAGTAACGCCAGTGATAACAAACAACACCCTGATCCTCAAGTTACTTAAAAGTAATATTACCAATGTCAATGATCCTATTTGGGATCTGATGATGAAAAATATTTATTCTACAGGAGCTTTCCAGTTGAGTGAGGACGATTTTAAATTGAACATTCTGTATTCCGACCCAACCCCAAGAAACTATATCACCCCGGTAGATCCAAATACGGGGTGGCCATCAACACCAAAGCCCTTAGAGGACCGAATTTTGTTGGATGTCTTTAACCTGGACCGACTCAACGTGTACAGGGACGTGCAACCAGGAGGGGATGGTTTTTTCGATTTTGTTCCCGGGATCACCGTTAATACCCAGGGCGGGCAGATCATATTTACCAAAGTAGAACCTTTTGGAGAATTCCTATTTGACCTCTTAGGCGGGGGAACCTATGATGTGGCTAATGATCAGGGCTATAATGTTAACCAGCAGAAGTATGTTTTCAGGAACATGTACTCCAACACCAAGGCCTCTTCTCTTCAGGATGCTGAGAAAAACCGATTCAGACTAAAAGGAAGGTACAAATCTGAAGGAAGTAACGGAATACCTATCGGAGCATTTAATGTACCCAGAGGCTCTGTTAGAGTTACAGCAGGTGGAAGACAATTGCAGGAAGGGATAGACTATACGGTTAACTATCAGGCCGGGACTGTTCAGATCCTTGATCCAAGTTTACAAGCCTCTAACACACCCATCAATATCTCAGTAGAGAATAATGCTGTTTTTGGCCAACAAACACGAAGATTTACCGGAGTAAATGTGGAACACCAGTTCAATGAGAAATTTGTCTTGGGAGGTACCCTCCTTAATTTAAATGAGCGGCCTTTAACCCAAAAATCGAATTTCGGGATAGAACCGGTTAACAACACCATTTTTGGTCTTAATGGAAACTTCTCTACCGAAGTCCCGTTTTTAACTCGCCTGGTCAACAAACTACCCAATATAGATACAGATGTACCTTCTAATATTTCCCTGAGGGGTGAGGTTGCCTATTTAATCCCAAATTCTCCAAAGAATGCCGATTTTATGGGCGAAACGACAACCTATCTGGATGATTTTGAAGGAGCCCAGGCGCTTATAGACATTCGTTCTTCCCTGGGATGGTCATTAGCAAGTACACCACTTGAATTTTTAAACGAAGGTGAGACCGATCTACAGGTTGGATATGAAAGAGCAAAGATGGCATGGTATACCATAGATCCTATATTTTTTACGAATCAAAGACCTTCGGGGGTCTCAGATAATGATCTTTCAACCAATGAAACCCGTCGCGTTTTTATTGATGAGGTGTTTCCGCAGGTAGATATCGCCCAGGGACAAACAACCGTACAGAATACGCTGGATCTTGCCTACTATCCAACGCAAAAAGGACCTTATAACGCCAACCCCAATTTTGGATCTGAATTGCCTAATGAGAAATGGGCAGGTATCATGCGCTCCTTAAGTAGTACAAATTTTGAGCAATCTAATGTAGAATTTGTACAGTTCTGGGTGATGGATCCGTATGTGGATGGTATTGCAACAGGAACCGGAGAATTGGTCTTTAACCTTGGAAACATCTCTGAGGATATCCTGGCCGATGGACGAAAACAATATGAGAATGGTTTGCCGGGAGTGAATAGCAATGATCTTACCACCAATACTATTTGGGGTAAGGTACCGGCTACTCAATCTTTGGTATACGCTTTTGATGCGGACGAGACCAACAGAGCCTTGCAAGATCTTGGTTTTGACGGGTTAACGGATGCAGACGAAGCTATTCAGGGCTATAACGGTCCGGCAGAGGACCCCGCATTGGACAACTACCAATATTATTTGAATCGTGAAGGGGGTATTTTGGAACGATATCTCGACTTTAATAATGTTGATGGAAACTCGCCTGTCACCGTGACCAATACAAACAGGGGGTCTACTACCTTGCCAGATGTGGAAGATGTGGACAGGGATCTTACTATGAATACCATCAACAGTTACTATGAGTACCGCATTCAGATAAGGCCTAACACTACGGTAAATGATCCTTATGTTACAGACATCAAAGAAGGCATTACTCCAAATTTGCCTAATGGCACCCAATTGAACAGACGTTGGATTCAGTATAAAATTCCTTTAAGCGATTTCACCGATGCCGTGGGAGGCATCTCAGATTTCAGGTCCATAAGTTTTATGAGGATGTACCTTACCGGCTTTACTGATGATGTGGTGTTGCGTTTTGCAACCCTCGATCTTGTTAGGGGCGATTGGAGGAATTACACCAAAACCCTTCAGGAGAATAATGACGACCCATCGGATGATAATACCATAGTAGATGTAAATACAGTGAATATTGAAGAGAATAACTCCAGGATTCCTATCCCTTATGTATTGCCCCCGGGAGTTATCAGAGAACAGCTGAATAACAATAATACCATCATACGGCAGAATGAACAATCGCTTTCTTTTGTAGTGGAAAATCTTGAAGCTGAAGATTCCAGAGGAGTTTTTAAGAATGTGAATATAGATGTACGGCAGTACGAACGCCTAAAAATGTTTATGCATGCTGAAGAGATCCTGAATTCAGATTATCTGGATGATGATATTCCTCTTGTTGGATTTCTAAGAATAGGGACCGACTTTTCAGAGAACTATTATCAAATTGAAGTACCATTGCAATTCACTCCTTTTGGAGCCAGTTCTCCGGAGGATATATGGCCCGATTTCAACGAATTGGATATTGCCCTGGATGATCTGAAAAAGGTGAAGTCACAAGGCATATCAGATCAGACATTGGGTGATGTTGCCTATTACGAGATCGTAAACGGGGAAGTGGTTTCGGTCTCAGAGTTTGCACCAAGGACGCTTGGGCAAATACGGATCGGTATCCGTGGTAATCCCTCCCTTGGGAGCATCCGAAGCATGATGGTGGGTGTTAAGAACATTGATAATACTCCTGCCAGAGCGGAAGTATGGTTTAACGAATTGCGCTTAGCCGGCTTAGATAACCAGGGCGGTTGGGCAGCTATCGCAGCCTTTGATGGAAATATTGCCGATTTTGCGAATGTGTCCGCCACAGGGAGCAAGAGCACTTCGGGATTTGGAGCCATTGACCAGATGCCCAATGAAAGATCAAGAGAAGATGCTGTTTCATATGATGTGGTGACCAATGTTGAGTTAGGCCAACTACTGCCAAAAAGTTGGAACCTGCAGATCCCGTTTAATTATGGAATTTCAGAACAATTAGTGACTCCGGAATTCGACCCCGTCTATGATGATCTTAAGTTAGACGACAGGATCGCTACTGCAGCTACAGCACAGGAAGCCGATGAGATCCGTGAACAGGCAGAGGATTATACAAAAAGGACCAGTATTAATTTTATCGGTGTTCGAAAGAACCGGGGAGAAGATGCGGAAGCCAATTTTTACGATATAGAGAACTTTACATTTAATTACTCCTTTAATGAAACCGAGCATCGGGATTTTGAGATCGCCAATTTGCGGGATCAGAACGTAAAGACAGGATTTATTTACAACCACAATTTCAAACCGGTTTCTGTAGCTCCTTTTGCAAAGAAAGATTCTCTTTTTACCGGCGACTACTGGAAATGGCTTAAGGACCTTAACCTAAATCTGTTGCCCACAAGTATCTCAGTTCAATCTGATATTAACCGTCAATTCAACCAACAACGCTTTAGGGATGTGCTGGAACCTGGTGTAGAACGTTTGGAGTTACCCTTGTTACAACAACGCAATTATTTATTCAATTGGCAGTATGCCCTGAATTATAGTATCACCAAATCATTGCGCCTAAATCTAACCTCCTCTAATAATAATATTGTTCGGAATTACTTTGAAGAAGAAGGGAATCCCAATTCTCTGATCAACCAGGACTTAAATGTTTGGGATGGCTTTTTTGACATAGGCGAGCCTAACAGGCATGCTCAGCAAATGCAGTTGAATTATGAATTACCGCTTAACAAGATCCCGATTCTCGATTTTATAAATGCCCAGTATACCTATACCAGCAATTTTGATTGGCAGCGCGGGGGAGATGCTATCAGAGAGGTCACGGGCGAGGACATTAATACGATTTAAAAAAACCTCCGGGTTATGGAATACGGCTATCGATGTAATTACCATGATAAAACGTCTCAATGTGAACTACAATGAGAACAATGGGCAGGTATTGCCTGGTTATACACAATCTATTGGATTTATTGGGACGGCAAGACCCACCATTGGATTTGTATTTGGAAGCCAGTCGGACGTTCGTTTTGAAGCTGCGAGGAATGGATGGTTGACCACCTTCCCCGAATTTAACGAGCAGTTTATAAAACGCACCAACAAGCAATTAAATATTACAGCCACAGCACAACCTGTGCAAGATCTGACCATTGACTTAGTTGCAGATCGTCAATTCTCAAGTAGCCTGCAGGAAAATTTTAAGATCGAATCTGGTGAATACATAGTACAAACACCCAATACCTTTGGAAATTTCAGCATTTCTACTATGATGCTTGGCACCTTCTTTTCTAAGAGTGACGAATTTACCTCAGATAATTTTGAAACCTTTAAGGACAACCGTATTGTGATCGCTAACAGGGTTCTATCAGACAGGGGTGGGGCAGATGAAGGAGTAGATGCAGATGGTTTCCCAACTCGCTATGGAAATACCAGTCAGGACGTATTGTTACCTGCATTCTTTGCCGCGTATACCGGGCAGGATGTGAATAGGGTAAATCTCGATGCTTTCAGGGATATCCCTATTCCAAACTGGAATATAAAGTATACAGGACTTATGCGTAATAAGTGGTTTAAGAAGAAATTCAAGCGTTTCTCTCTGAGTCATGGGTATAGGGCTGCATATAGCATCAATAATTACCAGTCTAACCTGGAACGTCAAAATGGAAATATAGATCCCGAGAATCAGGATTTCCTATCAGAAAATATCATCAGTAATGTAGTTCTCACCGATCAGTTTAACCCACTGATGCGTGTAGATTTTGAGATGAAGAACTCCATGAGTGTAGTTGCAGAAGTTAGAGCAGATCGTGCTCTTTCCTTAAGTTTTGACAACAATCTCCTTACCGAGATCAACGGCAAGGAATATACCATAGGATTGGGATACAGGTTTAAGGACGTAAAATTTGTGACCAACATAGGAGGTGAGAAGCAGCGACTCAAAGGAGACCTCAACCTGAAGGCAGATGTTACGCTTAGGGATAACATTACCATTATCCGAAATCTGGACCTGGATAACAATCAGATCACCTCAGGACAAAACCTGTTATCTGTCAAATTTACAGCAGACTACGCTTTGAGCAAGAGCCTTAATGCCTTGTTCTTTTACGACCATTCTTTCTCTCAATTTGCAGTGTCTACGGCCTTCCCTCAGACCACAATTAATACCGGGTTTACCCTGCGGTACAATTTTGGGAATTAACCCCGGCTACTTTTTTGAAAACCTAATCAGAATCCGTTACATTTGCCTTCATAACTAATTATTAGAATATGAATATACCATCCGAATTAAAGTATACGAAGGATCATGAATGGATTCGCATTGAAGGCGATTCGGCAACCGTTGGCATTACCGATTTTGCGCAAGGAGAATTGGGAGATATTGTGTATGTGGAAGTAGAGACCTTAGATGAGACCCTGGATAAGGACGAGGTTTTTGGTACGGTTGAAGCAGTTAAGACTGTTTCAGATCTGTTCTTGCCTCTCAGCGGTGAGATCGTTGCTTTTAATGAAGCACTGGAAGATGAACCGGAGAAGGTAAATTCGGACCCATATGGCGAAGGATGGATGATCAAGATAAAAATTAGTGATTCCTCTGAAATAGATGGCCTATTGAGTGCTGCTGCCTACAAGGAATTGGTAGGTGCTTAAACAGATCAGGTATCGTATTGGTTTTATTAGCTGGATGGTTTTTATTACCGTCATGAGCCTGGTATCCTTTGAGGACAATAATTCTTTGGATATAAACATTCCTTATTTCGATAAGCTTGTACATTTCACTTTTTATTTTATTGCAAGCATGCTGGGCGGACTATTTGGAAGAGAAATTTCTAAGGGCCACATAGCCAAAGCTAAAGTATTGGGAATTTCCTTTGTTGGATTGGTGCTTTATGGTATAATTATTGAAGTAATACAAAGTTATATGACCACCTATAGAAGTGGTGAATTAATGGATGTGATGGCGAATTCTACAGGGACACTTTTGGGAACTTTGTTGATAATGGGTGTATTTTCCAAGAGATCTGGCTTAAAATGGGAAAATTAATTGCGATTTTTATAAATTAATAGTTAAATTAGCGAACGTTTAAATCAAGAATTATGGAAGTTAAAAAGAGTCCAAAAGCCGATTTAAGGAACAATAGTAGCCTCTATTTTGTTGCTGGGTTGGCCATAGTAATGGCATTAGTTTTTATAGCGTTCGAGTGGAAGACCTACGATGAGGCCGCAGATTATGATATCTCCCTTAATGTGGAGGATATGCTAGACGAGGAAGTACCGCTAACAGAACAGATTAAGACACCGCCACCGCCACCGCCACCAGCAGCTCCTGAAGTTATTGAGGTAGTAGAGGATGAGGTAGAGGTTGAAGAAACCGTTATTGAATCTACGGAGACCAGTCAGGAAGAAGAGATCATTGAGGTAGATGATGTAGAGGTTGAAGAAGATGATCTAGATGTTGATGTTCCTTTTGCTGTGATTGAAGACGTACCAGTTTTTCCAGGATGTGAAGGAGCCAGTGACAAAAGAGCTTGTTTTAATGAAATGATGCAGAAACACATCATTAAGAATTTCCGTTATCCTGAGATAGCTCAGGAAATGGGTGTTCAAGGACGTGTGAATGTAATGTTTACTATTCAGAAAGACGGAAGTATTGGAAATATAAGATACAGAGGTCCAGATAAGAACTTAGAAGCTGAGGCATTACGTATCATTGAGAAATTACCAAGAATGACCCCCGGAAAACAAAGGGGTAGAGCGGTAAGGGTGCCTTTCAGTATCCCGATCGTGTTTAAACTACAATAATATATACTACATTATAAATCTAAAAACCCTGGCCAAATGGTCGGGGTTTTTAATTTTTATAGGATTCCATAGATTACTCTGTGGTTTTTTGGCTTAAACTATTATAAAAAATTGCTCGTATCGCTTCAGCTGAGATAAATCCACCTCCATGGATCGCATCATAGTTGGCAGTAATTTCTGTATTCGCCTTAACCTGGTCCAGGCTGGCTCCTGTTTTGATGGCCATTTGCACCTTTCCCTTTATGACTTCCAGCATGGCGATGTATTCTGTAAGCTCCTTTTTACTGGAAGGTCGGCCATGCCCTGGAATTATTACGGTCTCATCATTAATGACCATAAGGGCTTTCTTTTGGGTTTTAATAAGTCCTTCCACACTTCCACCACTATTGAGATCAATATACGGATAACGTCCTGCAAAATACGTGTCACCCATATGTAACACATTATTGTTCATAAAATAGACCAGGGCATCCCCATCGGTATGTGCCTCATGTACATGAAATCCTAAAATGGTCTCATTGCCATCGTAAAAAGTAATATTGTCTGAAAAGGTAACTTCCGGTAACATGTTTTCATAAAAAGTTTCACTGATCTTGGCTTCATCCAGATTTTTCTGCTCCCGCTCCATTACCCGGTTCCGTACATTATCATGTGCCACTATGGTGGTTTGAGGCTCGTTAAAACTTGCATTTCCACCGGTATGATCCCCATGCATATGGGTATTAAAAAGAAACATAATAGGCTTATCTGAAAGTTGTGCTATGCTCGCTTTTATCTTTTCACTGAGCCTGTCGAATTGATCATCTATCATAAAGACATGGTCCGTGCCAACATAGATACCTATATTTCCACCTTGCCCGGTTAACATATAAACCTGCGGTGAAAGAGTGTCAACGGTTATAATTACTTCTTTGTTTTGAGCATGGATTGTCAGGATACTGAAAACCAATAAAAGGCCAGTGTTTAGGATGGGTAATAGCTTCATAAGAGGTATAATTTAATCTTTTTTTAAAGATACCATAAAGAGAGTCAATTGGTTGCAAAAATATATGAGGGACTGTATCTTTGCAGCCTTATAATTTTGTAGATGAAGACGGTGGTTGGTACGGCAAAAACAAATACATGGGCATTGATTTTCTCCGATTTCAAGGAGATCACCAAAGCCAGGCTTGCCCTTAGTGTGGTTTTTTCTGCCATAGCAGGATATTTTTTGGGAGCAGATCGGATTGAATTGACAGCAATCTTTCTGTTGGCATTTGGGGGGTATTGTATGGTAGGGGCGTCCAATGCGTATAATCAGGTCATAGAAAAGGACCTTGATGCTTTAATGTCCAGAACCAGAAACAGGCCAATTCCTTCAGGAAGGATGTCTCCTTCTACAGCACTTATTATTGCTGTAATAATGACCATTTTGGGGGTTATAACACTTTATATCCTAAACCCAAAAACGGCCATGTTCGGGGCTATTTCCATCTTTATGTATACCAGTCTATATACTCCTCTTAAAACCAAAACACCTCTGGCGGTTTTTATAGGAGCCTTACCTGGTGCCATCCCCTTTATGTTAGGGTGGGTAGCTGCTACAAACGATTTCGGAATAGAACCGGGAACCTTGTTTATGATCCAATTTTTTTGGCAATTCCCACATTTCTGGGCTCTGGCTTGGATACTGGACGAGGATTATAAAAAAGCGGGTTTTAAAATGCTGCCAACAGGGAATAAAGATAAGGGAACCGCAGTGCAGATAATTATGTATACCGTTTGGATGATCATCATTTCCGTGATCCCGGTATTTGGGATCACAGGTAAACTTTCACTGTCTATCCCCGGCGGCATTATTGTTTTCCTATTGGGAATGGTAATGCTGGTTTTTGCTTTAAGACTATTTGAAAAAAGAGATAATGCCTCGGCCAGAAAATTAATGCTGGCCAGTGTGAGCTACATCAGCCTTATGCAGGTGGTATATGTAGCAGATAAATTTATATAAGTACTATGGATCTTACTCAAGGAACGCAGAAAGAAAAGAATGCCAGGGCCAAGAAAATGATGCTCTGGTTTGGGATCATTAGTCTGCTGATGGGCTTTGCCGGATGGACGAGTGCTTTTATTGTGAGTAGTGTCCGGGAAGACTGGTTAACAGATTTTCAGCTCCCAACAGCCTTTTTTTATAGCACTGCAGTGATCATTTTAAGTAGTTTCTCTTATATACTTGCGAAGAGTGCTGTTCGCAAAAATGAACAAAAAACAGCTGCCAATTGGTTAATTGCAACGCTGATTCTTGGTATTGTATTTATTGCACTTCAGTTCATGGGATTTTCAGAGATCATTGCTCAGGGATACTATTTTACAGGTCCTACCAGTAATATTACCATGTCCTATATTTTTCTGATCGCTGCCGTCCATGTTCTTCATGTGGTAGCTGGGATCATTTCGCTTTTGGTAGTATTGGTTAGCCAATTGCAAAGAAAATACACCCCAGACAATTTACTGGGAATGGAGTTAGGAGCTACTTTCTGGCATTTTTTGGATCTTCTTTGGGTCTATTTGATGCTCTTTTTCTATTTCTTTTAAAACAGAATGAAAAATATGACCTTTTCAGAATGAGAATCGCTTTTCTTTAGATGAAAAAAATGTATTTTTGCTAAAATTATCTTAATACGATCAATACTTTATGGATTCTACGATCACTACAGGAGCAGAGGAAGAGAATGTATGGGGAGGTGGTAACCGACCTTTAGGAGCGAGTTACGGAAAATTAATGATGTGGTTCTTTATTGTCTCGGATGCGCTAACCTTTTCTGGCTTTTTAGCATCATACGGATTTTCAAGATTTAAGTTTATTGAGACCTGGCCAATTGCCGATCAGGTGTTTACCCACGTACCTTTTATTCATGGGAATTTTCCGATGTACTATGTGGCCTTTATGACCTTTGTACTTATTATGTCTTCTGTAACCATGGTGTTGGCTGTGGATGCTGGTCATAAAATGATGAAGAACAAGGCCATCCTCTATATGTTCCTTACCATTATTGGTGGGGCTATCTTTGTTGGATCGCAAGCCTGGGAATGGGCTACTTTTATAAAAGGCGACTATGGTGCATTGGAGACAAAAGGTGGTCGTATACTTCAATTTGTAAAGGCAGATACGGGAGAGCGGGCTGCACTTGCAGATTTTGCAAAAGTAATTCCGGGTGATAGATCCGTTCACGATTACAATGACGGAGTTTGGTTTTATGGAGAAGGAAGTTTGCCAAGCTATACTGTGAATGAAGTTACCGAGGGCTTTTTAGCAGATCCCAATATTCTGATCAGGACCGAGACCATTACTGAAGAAGGTGAAAAGACCTTACTGACCAGAGAAGAATCCCTTACCAAGATCAAAGATGCACAGTTGGTGGTAGAAGGTGCAAACCTTATTCGAAATGAATACGGAAGCCGTCTATTTGCCGACTTCTTCTTTTTTATTACAGGATTTCACGGATTTCACGTTTTTTCAGGAGTAGTGATCAATGTCATTATCTTCTTTAATATTATTTTAGGCACCTATGAGCGTAGGGGCCATTATGAAATGGTTGAGAAAGTTGGGTTGTACTGGCACTTTGTAGATCTTGTGTGGGTATTTGTCTTTACCTTCTTTTACCTTGTTTAAAGAGTCATCGAATTAAAAGTTTATAAAAGTAATACGCATGTCACACGAACATAAATTAGCCATCTTTAGGGGTACAGTGAAATTCAAATCGAACACCCAAAAGATCTGGGGCGTTCTTATTTTCCTTACTATAGTGACCACCATTGAAGTTGCTTTGGGTATCACAAAACCACATATATTAGTAGCCAATACCTTTATAGGAATGAAGATACTCAACTGGGTCTTCATCATACTCACCCTGGTAAAGGCATATTATATAGCATGGGATTTTATGCACCTCAGAGACGAAAAAAGTTCGCTAAGACGTGCCATTGTAT
Source organism: uncultured Muriicola sp. (assembly GCF_947258935.1). Taxonomy (GTDB): domain Bacteria; phylum Bacteroidota; class Bacteroidia; order Flavobacteriales; family Flavobacteriaceae; genus Muriicola. The sequence goes on along the minus strand of NZ_CAMYKH010000019.1, from coordinate 25,381 downwards.
GGACACCTATCTTCCTGGTCAGTTACCTTATCTTTATCTTGCTATTTGAAGCAGATTATATTTATAACGTCTTTAAGGACGGCTTTATAGAATGGAATTTCTAACATGGAATTAACAACAAATAAAGACGGTATAACAACCGTCTTTTTTATTTTTGTAAGGCGTTTCAAATGGCTATGAAAAAAACTTTTGTCCTTGTTGTTTTATTTATACTTCCCTTGGTGGCCTATATCTTTTTTGCTTCGGGGGTAAACAACTTTGGGAAACTTCCTACCCTAACTGGCAATGTAGATGACGTTAGCACCTTGGATGCCTCAGTGACCCTAAATGACAAGATCACCATCTTGGGGTTTTTGGGCAGGAATGCAGCCTTAAAAAAGGGAAATGCCTTTAATCTGAATCAGAAGATCTATAAACGCTTTTATGAGTTCAAGGATTTTCAGATTGTCATGGTGATGCCTATTGGTACAGATTCTGTGGTTCAGGAGATCAAAAATGAACTCAATAATCTAACGGATGCCTCTAACTGGAAATTTATCTATGCAGAGGATAAGGATATACTAAATTTTTACAATTCACTGGAAACAGACGTGCCGCTAGAAGGGGATATGGGAACACCCTATGTTTTTATTATAGATAAGGACAAAAATCTTAGAGGCAGAAAAGAAGATGAGGACGAGGGCACTAAATATGGTTTTAATACTTCTTCTGTGGCAGAATTAAATAATAAGATGGAAGATGATGTAAAGATCATCCTTGCAGAATACAGATTGGCCCTTAAGAAAAACAACGCAAAGCGATCTGATTAATGAAAAACAAGTACACCTATGTTTGGGTCTCTCTTATCGTACTGATCTTTGGTATCATCTTTATTCCCAGGATCGTAGACAGAATTAAGTCGGGGAAGGTGGTGGAGAATACCCGAATGAATGTGGCAGAAGGAGTTGATGGATCTTTAGATTATATAACACTAGACGGTAATAAGCGCAGAGTACCTCCTTTTAATTTTCTCAATCAGGACAGTCTGCTTATAAGTAATGAAGACTACCGAGGGAAGGTGTATGTGGTTGAGTTCTTTTTTACAACCTGCCCGAGCATTTGTCCTATTATGAGTGAAAATCTTGTGGAGATCCAGGAAGAATTTAGAGATTTTGAAAATTTTGGGATCGCATCATTTACTATCAATCCGGACTATGATACGCCTATTGTTCTAAAAGCCTATGCTGAGAAGTATGGTATTACGGATATGGACTGGAATTTACTTACAGGGGATTCAGAAAAAATATATGAACTGGCCAATGTGGGCTTTAATATTTTTGCTGCCATTGCTCCCGATGTACCAGGAGGATTTGAACATTCCGGTCTTTTTGCGCTTGTGGACAAGAATGGATATCTACGGTCTAGAAAAGACAACTATGGCAATCCTCTTATTTATTACAGGGGTACCATTAAGTCATCTCAAGGCCAGAATCTTGAGGGCGAAGAAGAACAGATAAGTATTTTAAAAGAAGACATAAAAAAATTATTGGAAGAGTAAGATGAGTGCCGTTACATTAAAAGAAAAAAAAGTGAATAGAGGGATAATGATCATCTCAATTTTGATCCCGCTTGTTGTAGCTATTTTATTTGGTGTACGCCTTCCGAATGTGGAACCCTTAAGTTTCCTGCCCCCAATATATGCCTCTATTAATGGACTTACCGCGCTTTTGTTGATTGCGGCGGTATTGGCTATTAAGAATGGAAAACGTCAATTGCATCAAAACCTGATGACAAGTTGCATTGCCCTATCACTGGTCTTTCTGCTGATGTATGTGGCCTATCATATGACCTCAGATTCTACCTCTTTTGGCGGCGAAGGTATTATCAGGTACGTATATTATTTTATTTTGATCAGTCATGTTCTTTTATCTATTGCCATTATACCTCTTGTATTACATACATATGCAAGAGCCTATTTGAAGAATTTTGAAAGGCATAAAAAATTAGCCAGGATTACCTTTCCTATCTGGTTTTACGTTGCAGTAAGCGGGGTAGTAGTTTATCTTATGATCTCACCTTATTACAGTTTTTAATTATTAGATTTTTATTCAATGTCTAAAAAGACCAATTTCCTACTTAAAAAGCAAATACTCCTGGTATTGAGTTTTATGCTATTACTCCCTTTTGTGGGAGAAGCACAATGTGCGATGTGCAGGGCGGTCCTGGAAAGTGATGACAATACTGCGGTAGCAGAAGGAATCAATAATGGCATCGTCTATCTAATGGCAATTCCGTATATCCTGATCGGGGCACTTTTCTTTTTTATCTACCGAAAAATGAAATCCTGAATTTTCTAAGATTTAACATGGTTTTTACAGGTTTTACTGTAACAAATTAGACCTTTAACAGTCTATATATAGTATCTCATTTTGTAAACACTAACCCAATGTTCGATCTTGAGAGGTGGCAGGAGATCTTCGATACCATCCGAAAAAATAAATTACGCACTTTTCTTACCGGCGTCTCTGTGGCTTCAGGGATATTTATGTTGGTCATTCTTCTGGGTTTTGGTCAGGGCATGCAGAATGGTATCAGCTATGAATTTGAGCAAGATGCCACCACCATTGTTGAGGTATGGCCGGGAGTAACTACCAAGGAATACAAGGGTCTAAATCCCGGTAGGAGTATTCAATTGCGCAATGATAATTACAATAGTTCAAATGCCTTGTTTAGTGATAAGGTAGAGTATAAATCGCCTCTTATTTTTGTACGCAACGTTTCAGTTAACTACGGAAAAGAGGCTCTGGTGTACGGGGTTCGTGGTGTTTCTTATGACTATCAGTTTATCGATAATGCCAAACTAGCCGAAGGGCGTTTTCTCAATTATTTCGATGAGATAAATACAGGAAAAGTTGCCATAATAGGAAGAAAGATCAAACAAGATGTTTTTAAGGCAGTAGACACCCCAATTGGGGAATTTATCAATATTTCAGGAGTACTCTTTAAGATCGTTGGGGTCTTTGACGAACGGGAGGAACGCGAAGAAGAACGCATCTATATTCCGGTTACTACCGCACAAAAAGTATTTAATGGTGGGGATAGGATCAGCAATATCTCATACACTTTACCCCCGGTTGAAAATTTTGATGAAGCGGTCATTCAGGCTGTTGCATTTAAGAATAATTTGCGTTCACATCTGCAACAAGTTCATACCGTAGCCCCGGACGACACCAGTGCTATACAGGTTTGGAGTGCCCTTGAGGAGGCCAAAAGATATTTTAGTCTTGTAGGAAATATCAAATTCTTTTTCTGGTTTGTAGGGATATGTACCATCATTGCCGGTGTGGTTGGTGTGAGCAATATTATGCTCATTGTAGTTAAAGAACGCACCAGAGAGATCGGGATAAGAAAAGCTTTGGGAGCAAAACCCTGGTCTATTATTGGGATGATCTTGCATGAAGCTATTTTTGTAACCGCAATCTCAGGATTTGCCGGACTCATTTTCAGTATGGGTTTGTTGGAAATAGTAGGGCCTTATGTTGAGGTAGACTATGTAAAAAATCCTTCAGTAAATTTTAATGTTGCCCTGGCCACAGTTTTTGTATTGATCCTGGCAGGCACTATAGCAGGATTTTTTCCGGCGTGGAGAGCTGCCCATATCCATACTATTGATGCGCTGCGTGATGAATAAGATAAAAGCAACAAAGAGCTATGTTTAACAGAGATCGTTGGAAAGAGGTCTTGGAGGTCCTAACCAGTAATTGGTTCCGGACCGTTCTTACGGCCTTTGGGGTTTTCTGGGGCATCCTTATTCTAATTATTTTACTTTCTGCAGGTAAAGGACTAGAGAACGGTATTAGGGCAGATTTTGGGGACATCGCCACCAATACAATGTTTATATGGACCCGTAGTACCACCAAAGCACATATGGGTCTTCCAATTGGAAGGAATTTTAGTTTTAAGGTTGAGGACGTGGCAACACTCAAGGAAAAATTTCCTCAATTACGGTATATCTCCCCCAGAAATCAACTCGGGGGCTTTCGCGGGAGTAACAACGTAGTAAAAGGAATCAAAATAGGGGCTTATAATGTCTATGGGGATTATCCGGAGATTATAAAACAAGAACCCATGGCAATTACCTCAGGCCGTTTTCTGAATCACAATGACATTAATGCTAAACGAAAGATAGCCGTAATTGGTCTGGGTGTTCGCAATGAATTATATGAAAAGGAAGAAGAAGTGTTGGGGTCTTATATCAAGATTCAAGGAGTAAATTTTATGGTAGTAGGTACCTATAAGAAAAGGACCAATAATGGAGATGGAGAGGAGGGACAAAAGGAAATATATGTGCCCTTTACCTCTTTTTCCCAGGCTTTTAACAGGGGGAATAATGTGGGATGGATGTCTATCACGGCAAAAGATGGGTATCCTATTTCAGATCTGAAAATGAACCTAGTCAACCAGATGAAAATGACGCATAAGATACATCCGGACGATACCCGGGCTGTAGGTTATTTTGACTTATACGAAGAATTCAATCGGGTGGAAAGCTTGTTTGGTGCCATGAGTTTTATTGGGTATTTCGTTGGTGTTCTGGTGCTCTTATCCGGGATCATTGGGGTTAGCAACATAATGTTGATCGTGGTGAAGGAGCGTACTAAGGAAATAGGAATTCGAAGGGCCCTGGGTGAGGACCCATGGTCTATTAAAAAACAGATCCTGTTAGAGTCTATTTTCCTTACCATAATTTCCGGTATGGCAGGGATCGTATGTGGAGCCCTATTTATCTATGGGGTGAATGCCATATTAGATGCCAATGGCCCGGTAGATATGTTTATTAATCCAAGTGTAAATCTGGGAGTAGTAACAGCGGCTCTGGTGATCCTGATTATTTCGGGTCTGCTGGCAGGATTTATCCCCGCACAAAGTGCTATAAAAGTAAGACCCATAGACGCCTTGAGAACAGAGTAAAATAAATCAATCAAAATAATACTATCAAAAAATGAAAAAATCTATTACTATCATCACCTTGTTGGTCATTGTACTTGCCTTTGGGGCGTCTATGATCTACTTATATCAGAAGAACTCCGAGGACCCTGTGGTGTATGAAACTGAGCAAGCAGAAAGACGCACCATTATTAGAAAAACAGTTGCTACCGGAAGTATTCTGCCCCTGGAAGAGGTACTCATCAAACCTAATATTTCTGGCGTAATACAAGAGATCTATGTAGAAGGAGGCGATTTTGTAAAATCGGGGGATCTGATCGCCAAGATCAAAGTGGTACCTAATTTAAATGCTCTGAATGATGCTAAAAATGGGATTGAAGATGCGAGGATCAACTTGGCAGATCAAAGGCGTAATTTTGAGCGCCAAAGTGAACTCTTTTCCAAAGGCGTAGTTTCAAAAGTTGACCAGGAAAGGGCTCAGGTAAATTATGACCAGGCGAAACAAGCCTATTCTGCTGCCAATAAAAGATATGACATTGTGCAGACCGGCACCACCAGGGGGCTTAGCAATGCAGCAAATACATTAATTAGGGCTACTGTAAGTGGCATGGTCCTGGAAGTTCCTGTAGAAGTAGGGAACCAGGTAATTGAAAGTAATAACTTTAACGAAGGAACTACCATTGCAGCTATTGCAGATGTGAACAAGATGATCTTTGAAGGGAAAGTTGATGAGTCTGAAGTAGGGAAGATCAAAGAGAATCTGCCCCTGGAGATCACAGTTGGAGCTATAGAGAACAAAGTATTCAACGCTGTGCTAGACTATATCGCCCCAAAAGGAAAAGCCGAAAATGGGGCTATACAATTCGAAATAAAGGGGACTCTCAATAAGGGTGATACTGTTTTCATAAGAGCAGGACTTAGTGCTAATGCTTCCATTATATTGGCCCGTGCAGATAATGTTTTAGCCATAAAAGAAGCTCTGGTTCAGTTCGATCCTGAAACCAAAAAACCATTTGTTGAAATAGCCACAGGAGATCAGAAATTTACCCGGAAAGATCTGGAATTAGGGATCAGTGATGGGATCTACGTTGAAATAAAGTCGGGTCTAAAAGCAGAAGATATGATCAAGGTATGGAATGCCTTACAGTCTGAAGGATATGATGGATAAAGTATTTTAACATAATTTTTCGAGAAATATTTGTAACAAATCAACAACTTGCCAGTCTTATCGAGGGATTGGCAACAATACACTAAAAAGCACCAACCATGATTGAAATAAAAGATCTTCATAAATCTTATAAGATGGGAAGTAATTCTCTGCACGTATTAAAAGGAATCAACTTTTCCGTTGAAGCAGGTGAATTGGTGGCGATTATGGGCTCTTCTGGTTCCGGGAAATCTACCTTATTGAATATCATTGGGATGTTAGATGAGGCAGATGAGGGGGAATACGATCTTGATGGCATTCCAATCAAAAATCTAAATGAAACCAAAGCAGCCAATTACCGAAACAAATTCCTTGGATTTATTTTCCAGTCATTTAATCTGATCAACTATAAGACCGCGCTCGAAAATGTGGCACTCCCTCTCTATTATCAGAAGATGCCCAGAAAACAGCGACAGGAAAAGGCCATGAAGTACTTGGAGCAGGTAGGCCTGAAAGAATGGTCGCATCACCTGCCAAGTGAGCTTTCCGGAGGACAAAAACAACGGGTGGCTATTGCAAGAGCCATGGTAGCAGAACCCAAGGTATTGTTGGCAGATGAGTTAACAGGAGCATTGGATAGTACTACTTCTTACGAGGTAATGGAACTTATTCAAAAGATCAATGATCAAGGCAATACCATCCTGGTAGTAACCCACGAAACTGATATTGCGCAGATGTGCAAACGTATAGTGTACCTCAGGGATGGAGTTATCATTAAAGACGAAAAGGTAAAACAAGTTAGAGCCAAAGCGCATGTTTAGTAGGGATACCTGGCAGGAAATATTTCTCACCATTCGGAAGAACAAACTTCGAACCGTTCTTTCCGGATTTACGGTGTCTTTAGGGATACTGATCTTTGTGGGTCTGGTAGGTATGACCAATGGTCTTCAGAATACCTTCGAATTCTTCTTCTCTCAGGATGCTACAAATGTTATATATATTTTTCCAGGTAGAACATCTGTTCCTTACAAAGGATATAAGTCGCTACGACAGATCGAGTTTGAAAACGATGATCTTACAGATATAAAGGAAGATTTCTCCATGTTCGTGGAATATATTTCACCAAGGATATTTAGAAGTGCCTTGGTTAAATATAAAGAGGAGTCTAATAACTACACCACTATTGGGGTAGACTGGGGCCAGCAATTTGCCGAGAAGACCATTATGATGAAGGGCAGGTATATTAACCAGGAAGATGTTAAGAACAGGACCAAGAATGTTGTGATAGGCAGGTTGGTAGAACAAGACTTGTTTGGAACAATGAACTCCATGGGCAAATTTATAGATGTTGGTGGGAGTGTTTTTAAGGTAGTAGGTGTTTTCCAGGACGATGGGGGTGACAATGAGGAACGTCAACTTTATATGGCTTATACTACACGTCAATTAATTGAAAAGAATACAGATAAAATAGGGCAGATCGTTATTGGCTTTAAAGAAGAATTGGGGTATACAGGAGCCATGGTTTTTCAACGTAGTCTGGAAAAGTATCTGAAAGACAAGAAATTTATTAGTCCGGATGACGAAAATGGCTTCTTTGTTCGCAATGTAGCCGATCAGTTAAAACAAAACCAGGACTTTGCCGGGGTATTGGCCATTATAGCTGCTTTGGTAGCATTCGGTACTATCATTGCCGGAATAATTGGGATCAGCAATATAATGGTATATGTAGTGAAGGAACGTACCAAGGAAATTGGGATCCGTAAGGCTATTGGGGCAACCCCACGTTCCGTGATCTCAGTAATTCTATTAGAATCTATCTTTATCACCACCATATCGGGCTTTTTAGGAATGATCATTGGGATGGCGCTTTTAAGTACCCTGGGTGATAAGCTAATGGACGACTATTTTATATTAAATCCGGGCATCGGCACAGGACTTGCTATATCTGCAACCCTGGTCTTGATCCTTTTTGGAAGTTTGGCCGGCTATATACCTGCAAAACGCGCAGCGAGAATAAAACCGATTGAAGCTCTAAACGACGAATAATATGCGATTTTTATTTGATAAAAATACCTGGCAAGAAATCTTCGGTTCTATCGGAAAGAATAAAACGCGGACCATAATCACGGTGATTGGGGTAATGTGGGGGATATTTATCTATATAGTACTCGCAGGTGCATCCAAAGGTTTGGATAACGGTTTTGAGCGTAATTTTGAGACCGTTGCCAAAAACAGTATTTGGGCATGGTCACAGTCTACAAGCATGCCTTACGCCGGCTATAAAACTGGAAGGCGAATGCGATTAAAGGTAGGTGACGCGATTACTCTGGAAAACAGAATTCCTGAAATACAATACATAGCTCCGGTAAACACCAAAGGTGTGTTTGGAGGAGAAGCGGCCCAGGGAGTAAGAGGTCTAAAATCGAACAGTTATCCTGTTTATGGATACTTTCCGGTTATCGCAAAGATGGCAACGCAAAAGATCTATGACAATGGTCGCTTTATAAATGATGAAGACGAGGAACAGGCCAGGAAGGTATGTGTAATTGGGGAGCGTACGGAGCAGGAATTGTTTGAAAAAGATGAGGATCCTATTGGAGGATATATAAGAATTGATGGGATCTATTTCCAGGTAGTGGGTGTTCATAAATTTACACAAACTACACCATTTGGCACGGATGGGGATATTTATATTCCATTTTCAACTTTTCAAAAGCTGTATAACACTGCTGACAATGCACAGTATTTTACAATTGCGGCTTATGACGATGCCGATGTTGTACAGGTTGAGAAAGACATTAAATCTGTCTTAAAAAGTATTCATAGAGTGCACCCGGATGATGAAAGAGCCTTTGGAGCTTTTAATTTGGGAGAGATCTTTAATAAGATCATGGGGTTTGCTAATGGGCTCACATTTGTATCACTTATCGTTGGTCTTGCTACCATTTTAGCTGGTGTTATTGGTATTGGGAATATTCTTTTGATCTCGGTAAAAGAACGTACCAAGGAATTGGGGATACGCAGGGCTTTAGGTGCCACTCCTAACGAAGTAAGATCGCTTATCATTTTAGAATCTGTCTTCCTTACCATGATCGCAGGGGTCATAGGTATTATTATGGGAGCCGGAGTTTTGAATTTAATAAACAATTTAACACAGGATTCAGATTTTCCTTATACCAATCCTACGGTGCCCATACCCCTGGTCATTGGAGCGTTATTGGTGATGGTGATCTTAGGTACTTTAATAGGCCTTATTCCGGCGCAACGTGCTGTGAGTATAAAACCCATAGATGCCTTACGAGAAGAGTAATAACTAACAACTTTAAATAACACAGTAAGAAGATGAACAAATATGTAAAATATGGACTAATAGCAGTCCTAGCCTTAGGAGCTTTATGGGCCGCGGCTTTCTTTATTAAATCAAATAGTAAAGGCGCTGTTACCTATGAAACCAAGAATCCTTTTATTGCCAATATTGAAAAGAAAACGGTAGCCACAGGGAAGGTCATACCTCAGGATGAGATAGAGATCAAGCCTCAAATATCCGGGATCATTGAAAAGATATTTATGGAGGAAGGAGACCCGGTAAAAGCCGGTGATCTGATAGCTGTGATCAAAGTGGTTCCCAATGAGCAGTCGCTTAACTCTGCCAGAGGTAGGGTAAGAAATGCTGAAGCATCTTTAAACAATACTAAAATTGAGTACGACCGAAACAAACAATTGTTTGATAGAGGGGTCATCTCTAGCCAGGATTTTAATGCCCTTAAATTAAGGTATGACCAGGCGGTACTTGAACTGGAGAATTCCAGGGCAGATTATCAGATCATCCGAATTGGATCTGCGGGAGGATCGGCTAGTGCCAATACCAATATTAGGGCTACAGTGAATGGTACTATTTTAGAGATCCCGGTTGAAGTAGGTGACCAGGTTATTCAGAGTAACAACTTTAACGATGGAACAACCATAGCCACTATTGCTGACCTGAGCCAAATGATCTTCGAAGGAAAAGTGGATGAAGGTGAAGTAGGAAAATTAAGGCTTGGAATGCCGTTAGAAATTAGTTTAGGGGCAATAGAGGATCAAAAATTTGAGGCGTTACTTAAATTTATTGCTCCAAAAGGTGTAGAGGAAGCAGGTGCCGTTCAATTCAAAATTGAAGGAGATGTAAAGGTAAACGACTCTATCTTCATCAGGGCAGGTTACAGTGCGAACGCATCTTTAGTTCTTGAGAAACGGGACAGCATCCTGGTAATTCCAGAAGCCCTCTTACAATTCGATAAGGAAACAGATAAGCCTTATGTTGAGCTATCTGTGGGAGATCAGAACTTTGAACGAAAAGACATTGAAATAGGGATCTCTGACGGAGTAAATGTAGAAATAGTTTCTGGTCTTACTGAAAGTGACAATGTGAAGATCTGGAATAAAACGGAGCCGATTAAAAAGGGTGAAGAAGAAGACGAAGAGGAAGAATCTAACTCCTGATCATAATAGCAAGTAATCAAAGAATAAGCAATCAAAAAACGAGACCATGAGATTTAAAATATCCATACTACTATTCCTTTTGTCTGTGGGAACAATCACTGCACAAATGAGAAAATGGACCTTGGAGGAATGTGTCACATTTGCAGTAGATAATAACCTCACAATTGAGCAATTTGAACTAGACCTGGAGAATGCAAGAATAGATAAATCGGATGCATTAGGAAATATGCTGCCTAATTTAAATGCACAGACGAGTACCTCTGGTAGTACAGGACTTATCCTGGATCCTACGACCAATGGATTTGTTTCTGCAACTATTTTTTCAGCCAGTGCCAATGTTACTTCTGGTGTTACATTGTTTGACGGACTTCGAAATATTCACAGGATAAACAGGGCAAAACTCAGTGAGGTTTCCAACCAATATCGGCTCAATGATCTTGTAGATGATATTAGGCTGAATGTTGCCAATAACTATTTAAGCGTTCTTTCTAACAAGGAATCATTAAAGGTGGCTAAGGCCCAATATGCAGTTACTGTTGAGGATCTGAAACGGACCAAGGAACTAGTGGAGTCGGGTGTAGTACCAAGAGGTGATCTTTTGGAAGTAGAAGCAACGGCAGCTACTCAGGAGCAGACGATCATCAATAACCAAAATTTGGTATTGTTATCAAGAATTGCGCTTGCTCAACTCCTGCAGATCACGGACTATGAGAATTTCGATATCGCGGATGAAGATTTTAATGTTCCACCATCAGACATTCTTAAATATTCACCTAAAGTGATCTTTGACAAGGCATTGTCCTTTCGAAACGACATTAAATTTTCAGAAACTGGTGTAGATCTCGCAGAAAAAGATCTTGAAATTGCCAAAGGGGCGGTATTCCCAACAATTGGAGCCTTTTTTAACTACAACACCCGGTATTCTGATCAAACAAGGGATCCGTTCACAGGTGAAAAGATAGCCTTCCAGGATCAGTTGTGGATCAACGATGGGATCTCTTATGGGGCTCAGATGAACATCCCTATCTTTAATGGATTCAGCACGCGCAATAACATCAGACGTTCTCAGATCAGTGTGGAACAGGCCAGGTTGCAATTGGAACAGACCAAACTAGACCTTGAAACTACTATCAATCAGGCTTATGTAGATGTTGAAAATACGGCAAAGGCATATGAAGCTTCTCAAAAGACGCTCGATGCTCGCAGGCTGGCTTATGATTATACCAAAGATCGCTTTGAAGTAGGCCTAATGAACGCTTTCGATTTTAGTCAGGCACAATCCAGAGTAGACAACGCTGAGGCCGAGGTAATTCGCAATAAGTACAATTATATCTTTAGAATTAAGGTCCTGGAATTCTTCTATGGTCTTCCTATTGTTCTAAACTAATCTATCTTTGTGGCCTTATGGCCTTGATCTTACAGTTAGAAACAGCTTCAACCAATTGCTCCGTTTCCCTTGCCAGGGAAGGGGAGCTTTTGGCTAGTAAGGAACATAACAGTCCTTCCTTTTCCCATTCGGAACAGCTCCATCTTTTTATCTCAGAAGTTCTGGAAGAGGCAGGTGTATCACTACAGCAGCTAAATGCTATAGCGGTTAGTAAGGGTCCTGGTTCATACACCGGACTCCGAATAGGAGTTTCAGCAGCTAAAGGGCTATGTTACGTACTGGATATTCCATTGATATCTACAGCAACTCTTAAGGGAATGGCCCTGCAGAAGGAGATTGCTTCCGGGGTAGTTATTCCGATGTTGGATGCGAGAAGAATGGAGGTCTATGCTGCGGTTTTTGATGCAGACCATGCTGAAGTAGTGCCTACCAAGGCAGTGATCATTGAACCTGCTTCCTTTGCGGAATTTGCAATGAAAGGAAAAGTTTGTCTTGTTGGGAGTGGCGCTGCAAAGTGCATGGATGTACTTACGCATCCCAACTTTTCTTTTGACGATTCTCTTATACCATCCTCCAAGACAATGTCTATGGAGGCCTATAGAAAATATCAGCAAGGTTCGTTTGAAGATGTCGCGTATTTCGAACCCTATTACTTAAAGGATTTTATTCTTCAGCAGAAGAAGAAATGATCTTCCATTCCCTTTAATTTGAATAACTATCCTTTCTGATGTACATCTAATTGTGGGAAAGGGATCTCAATACCTTCTTTGTCGAAACGGGCCTTGGTCTCTTCCATCACAAAAAAGTGCGCTGCCCAGAAATCTTCATTTTTTGCCCAGAATCTCAAGGTTAGATTTACTGAACTATCTGCCAATGCGCCCACAAATACTGCGGGAGCAGGATCTTTCATGATCCCTTCCTGAGAGGCACAAATATCCAGCAGGATCTCTTTGGCTTTTTTGATGTTGGAACCATATCCTATGCCGATATCGATCTTATCCCTGCGGGTATCCTCGGCATTGTAATTAATGATGTTGTTGTTGGAGAGTTGACCATTAGGCAGAATGGCCACCTGGTTCCCAAATGTATTCAATTTTGTTGTGAAAATAGTGATCTCCTTTACCGTACCATCAACTCCCTGAGCCGAAATAAAATCGCCTACCCTGAATGGTTTAAAGACCAGGATCAGTACCCCTCCTGCAAAATTGGAAAGTGAACCCTGCAGGGCGAGGCCAACGGCTAAACCAGCCGCACCAACCAATGCCACTAGGGAAGATGATTTTACTCCCAACTGGGTTATCACCAATACAAAGAGCAATAATTTTAAGGCAATGCTGATAAAGCTTTGGAGGAACGACTCCAATGCCAGATCGTAATCTTTTTTTTGAAAGAATTTATGAACCAGTCGGTTAATGATTTTCACGATCCAATAACCTACAACAAGTATTATTGTGGCTGTTATAAGGTTTGGTAAGATCTCTATAATCCACTGTACACCCTGGTCTAAATATTCTGTATATTCTGAAAATGAGGCCATATTATTTTATTAGGCTGCAAAGCAACGGAAATTTAAGAGTATTGTCAAATTTTATTCTTTAAAGTCTTGTTAAGCCTTTAGAGAGTTCATAGTAATGAAAGTGCTTCATCTGGCGACGATACCGGAAGTTGGCATGCCCCATTTTCGCAGACATAGATCAGAGTTTTCGCAGGTTCCATCCTATTCTCAAAAAGGTTGAGTGTCCCTTTATTATCTGTTCCGGCAAGGAGAATATTTGGAAAATATTGACGCCTGATGATAGCAGCATATTCCTGATAAGATTCTCCGGTGATAACCACTTCCCGAAACGGAAAAATATGAAATAGCGGGAGTTGAAGCCAGTGAGCATGACTATTGGGATTTTTCAGGATGCTTTCACGCATATGGGCTAACATCTTTTCATAATGAGCAAAATAATCGGCTTTGGGGTAATAGCCCGATAGTTTAAATAAGCAATGAGCCATGATAGAATTGGAGGCAGGAATCACATTGTCTGTAGTTTCCAGCGACCTTCTAACCATAACCTCCTGGGTATCGGAAGTAAAATAGAACAAACCGCTTTCTTCCTGTAAAAAGTGTAGTAGACAGTAGTCCATTAGTGAAGCAGACCGTTTCAGCCACACTTCTTCAAAAGTAACTTCATATAAGGCCAAATATGCATCGATCAGAGTGGCATAGTCTTCTAAAAACCCTTCAATGGTGCTCTTTCCTTCCTTATGGTTATGGTATAGACTCCCATCTTTTTTAACTATCCTATGTTCTAAAAAGGCAGCGGTTTTTTTAGCCATGACCAGATACTTCGCATTGCCGAGATAGCGATAGGTCTCAGCCAAACCTTTGATCATCAAGGCATTCCAGGAGGTTAATATCTTATCATCTAACCTTGGTCTGGGACGTAATTCTCGCTTGGTCAACAGGCGTTTTTTACATTTCTCAATTCTTTTATTGAGGGTTTCAACATCAAGGTGGTGTTTGTTGGCTATCTCTTCATCAGTGGCATCCCGGATCAGGACATACAGTTCCTCCTCCCAAAATCCGTAGGAATTTATATTGTAATAATCTTTAAAGAGGGCAAAATCATCCTTTAATAGTTCTTGCAGTGCCGCTTCTGTCCATACATAATAAGCCCCTTCGGTAAGCTTACCTTTTTGATCGAGACTATCAGCATCCAGGGAAGAATAAAATCCGGCTTCTGGGGACATCAATTCCTGTGTCAGGAAGGTAATGGTTTCCTCTACCACTTTTTTGTACAAAATATTACCATTGGCTCCAAAGGCCTTGGCGTATAAGGAGATTAATTGGGCATTGTCATAGAGCATTTTTTCAAAATGCGGAACATGCCATTTGGTGTCTACCGAATAGCGGGAAAACCCTCCTCCCAAATGGTCATAAATGCCTCCATAGGCCATGCGGGTAAGTGTAGTGTGCACATAATCTGTGATATTCCTGTCCTGAAATAAGGTGGCATAGTGCAAGAGGAAATCGAGATTTACAGGCATCATAAATTTTGGGGCCCTCTTATGTCCTCCCAAAAAAGTATCAAAGTATTGTGACCATTGGGAGACAGCACCTTTTATGGCTTCTTTGGTGATCGTTTCCTGTTTTTCCGGAGTAGGAATGAGATTGATGCTTTGAAGGCCGTTCGCCAAATTTTGGGCATAGTCTGTTACCTTCTTAGGATCGGTCTTATAGAGTGCTGCCAATTGTTCTAAAACCGTGATCCAATCGTTCTTCCTAACATAGGTAGCTCCCCAGAAAGGGCGGCCATCTGGTAAAGCCACAATATTCAGGGGCCAGCCACCGCTTCCGGTCATCATCTGTAATGCATCCATATAGATATGGTCCACATCTGGTCTTTCTTCCCTGTCTATCTTTATATTGACAAAATGCTGATTCATTACTTCGGCGACTTCCTCATCTTCAAAACACTGATGTTCCATCACATGACACCAGTGGCAAGCGGCGTACCCTATACTGATCAAAATCAGTTTATTTTCTTTTTTAGCTTGGGCAAGGACTTCGGGATTCCAGGCATTCCAGTTTACCGGATTGTGGGCATGCTGTAAAAGATACGGACTGGTTTCACGGATCAGGGCATTGGTATGTGCTGAGGGTGTATTCAAGGTATGCAGCTTTACAAAATGATCAAAAAAAAAGCACCAATAAAGGTGCTTTATATTTTTTTTAAAAGACCTACTTCACTTCGAAAGTGATCTTTACATTTACTCTAAAATCATCTACCCTTCCGTCTTTTACGGTGGCGCTTTGTTCATTCACATAAACCGAACGAATGTTTTTTACCGATTTAGAGGCCTGAGCGACCGCTTTTTGGGTTGCATCTTCCCAGCTTTCACTAGAATTTGCTAATACTTCTATTACTTTTAAAATTGACATAATACTTACATTTTAGGTTCCTTTAAAGGTCCGAAGAATTTGAAGAAATTGCAAGTATTCAGAAGGGTATTAGCCATTGATAGCAACAACTTCATGTATCTTATCTCCCATCATGTTTTTAAGCATGGTCTCAATGCCGTTTTTTAAGGTAAAGGTAGAAGAGGGGCAGCCACTACAAGCGCCTTGTAAAATCACGTTCACGGTCTTTAGCTCTTCATCATAGGATTGAAAGAGAATATTCCCCCCATCCATGGCAACCGCCGGTTTCACATATTCTTCCAGGATCTGGATGATCTGTTGAGAGGTTTCGTCATCGGATGCAATTGCCGCCTGTTTTTCGGGATTTTTGTTACTTTGAGTTGTCTCTGCCTGTGCCGATACAATTTCTTTTCCTTCAGCAATATGAACACGGATCATTTCCCGAAGTTCCATGGTAATATCATTCCAATCCGCTACCTCATACTTCATAACTGAAATGTAGTTCTCATCCATAAAAACTTCCTTTACAAAAGGAAAATGGAAGAGTGCTTTAGCCAATTCAGAATCCTGGGCCTCATCAATGTTCTTAAATTCAAAAGTGGCAGGCACTAATTTCTTGTTGGCCACAAATTTCATCACAGACGGATTTGGAGTTACCTCTGCATACAAGGTAATAGCCACTTTAGTTGCTGGGGCCTCTTCAATGATCACAGGGGCACCAGAATTAAGATATTCTACTAATTGCTGGGCTACTTCATTTTGTACATCCTCCCAGGCGACAATATCAAATCGTTCCAAGGCAATAAAATTGCCGGAAATGTATACTGTCTTTACAAAAGGAAGGTAAAATAGTTGCTGCGCCAATGGGGACGCTTTGGCCTCATCTATATTTTTGAACTCGTAATTGGTGTTGGTTGTAAGAAAGTGATTGGCCTCAAATTTTAAGATAGCCGGGGTATTGGTCTCCTTCACGGTAATTATATACTCTTTCATGCTGTCTATTTTAAGCAAAAATACAACCATTTTTCAAGCTAACCAGCATATAATAATGTTCGCTTTAAGCCGTTATACATTATATTTGAACGTACAGCCATTCACTTTGTCCCATCCTAGATGAGAAAACTCTTTTTTATTTTAATTGCTTACCTCGGCTTCATTGGTACTTCTAATGCGCAAGAGGGCATCCCTGTTTATTTTGATTATTTATCGGATAATTACTATCTGGTGCACCCATCTATGGCGGGTATAGGGCTGGGAGGTAAAATACGGCTTACGGCCAGAAAACAATGGTTTAATGTAGATGAAGCACCCAATTTACAGACTTTAAGTGTTAATTGGAGGTTAGGAGAGAGCCCAGGTGGGGTAGGAGTTATCTTGTTCAATGACGCTAATGGCTACCATTCACAAACAGGCTTAAAGGGTACATATGCCCATCATTTGCAATTTGGAGAAGATATCAGATTACTTAATCAGTTGTCTTTTGGACTTAGTGCTGGCTTTATCCTTAGCAGCCTGGACGAAACCGAATTCCGGTCGGTTATTCCAGATCCGATTATTTCCGGTGCGAGGAATAGTGTAGGTTATTTTAATGTCGATTTTGGCATGTCTTATAATTATATGGAATTCTATGCCCACGCTACCTTATTAAATGCACTTGGGAGTGGAAGAGACTTGTATACTGCCATTGAATTTGATAATCTAAGGAGGTATTTGTTTTCCGTAGGCTATATTTTTGGAAAAACTGAATGGCGAGTAGAACCTTCGATCTTATTTCAGATCACTGAATTTACGCAAGAAGAAACAGTAGATCTTAATGCAAAAGTTTATAAAGATGTTCCGTTTGGGACCGTTTGGGCCGGACTTTCCTATCGCAGAAGCTTTGATGGGGCTCAGTACCAAGCCAATGGACAGTTTGGGGAGCAGCGCTTACAACTATTCACGCCTATTATTGGAGTGAACTATAACCGCTTTATGTTCTCTTATAATTACTCTTATCAGAATGGGGACATTCGTTTTGACAATGGTGGTTTCCACCAGATCACCCTGGGGTACGATTTTGGTCCGGAACGTCAGAACAGGTTCGATTGTTTTTGCCCTGCTGCCAACTAGAAAAGGACTCCAAGAAGAATCTTGAAGTCCGTTTATCTTGACTATTCTAAATTTTACTCCCAATACAGATTTTTTTGAGCAGCCTGTTTTTTAATGGCTTTTAACATAGCTTGCTCTAGTTCTCCTGTTTCGTTCTTCTCTTGCTTGGCCAGATATTCTTCTCGTTTTGCATTTGCCTGCTGTATTTCCTTCTGAACACGTTGACGTTCTGCTTTTTTTTCGGCTAGGAATTCCTGTATCTGTCCTTCAGATTTTCCTCTGAGCGAAGCAGGGAGCGTTTCTTTTTTAATTTTAGCCAGGTCAAAATCTTTCCTTGAGGAAGCGTCTACAAGATCCCATTCTGCATTATTGTAAATTTCAGAACTTTTACTTACGGCACGTTTTACGGCTACCGCCTCCTGCAATTCCATGGCTTCCGAATCTTGTTCCTCCTGTATGGCCATACGACTAACACCCATGGCACCATATGATACATATGTGTTATTCAATCGTGCATTCAGTCGGATGATGATTTCATCATAGGGAGTTTTAATATGTACAACCTGCCTATTATGGTCAATGGCCATATATTCCCCTCCGCCAAGTAGGGCGCCTTCCTGCCAATGAGTTTTTATTCCTTGTCTGTAATCGCCGCAAAAAATGGTATTCACAATTACATCCTTCTCTTTGGCATTTATAACAGATTCCCTAAAATCCTTTTTACCCTGTGTAAAAGGTTCATTGCCTGCAATAAATATCATTTTTAAATCGTCTGGATTTTTACCCCAATCTAATTGTCGCAGGGACTGGTGGATTACCTGTCCGCAATATTCTTCTCCCCCGTTTGTCGTAAGCGAAAATAATTTTGCCGAGATTTCATCCAGGTCACTACTGAAACCAAGTACTTGCTGCACATATCCCTCCTGTGACGCTAGGTCATTGTTACCATACTGGTAAAGCGCTATCTGCAGGCCAGGGCGACTATTGTTACCACATTTAGCATAGGCAAATTGGTTAACAATGTCCCAGAGTTGTGATTTTGCCTGATTGATAAGTCCGTCCATACTATTACTGGTATCTAACAATAGCGCGATTTTCACCACAGGCTGCCTGGAATGTATTTTAGATTCCGGGTTACTCTGGAGATCATTAGATGAGAAGTGTTCTGCAGATTTTTGATTATGAGCAAAGCTTGTTCCTATAAATAGTAATAACAAGAGCATCATTGTTTTGTGGGCATACTTTTTCATTTGTTTTTATTTAAAGGGTTATGATATTAGGTGAAAAGTACGGTGCAACTTTTTTTTAAAAAACCGGCAATGAGTGAACAGGTCATCTGAATGAGGGAACAGGCAGGTTGCTTTCGGGAAGTTTAAAAAAGCATACGTTTATTGCAAGGATCGGCGCAAAGACCATTTTTTAAAACGATTCAAATGGACTAAGTTTATCCTAATAATACGAATCATGCGAGTAAAATTACTTTTAGTAATAGCGATGCTCCTGGTCGTTTCTAATGCTAACTCCCAGACACAAAATCAAAGAAAGGAACTAAGCATTAAAGGGACGGTTAAAGAGAAAAATAGTAATGCTCCTATTGCTGGGGCCGAAGTAGTTTCTAACCAAGGACGTTATACTTCTACAAATGCCCT
Source organism: uncultured Muriicola sp. (assembly GCF_947258935.1). Taxonomy (GTDB): domain Bacteria; phylum Bacteroidota; class Bacteroidia; order Flavobacteriales; family Flavobacteriaceae; genus Muriicola. The sequence goes on along the minus strand of NZ_CAMYKH010000019.1, from coordinate 5,792 downwards.
GGGCGAATTTTCGATTAAGGCTGCGATAGGGGACATATTAACGTTTACCAGCGCAGAGTTTGAGACTATAAACCATACTATTCAAGGTGATGATAAGATTTTGGTATTGGTGGAAGGCTATAATGAAATTTCCGCTAGCAGAACAGCAAAGGCCCTTTCTGTTGCTGGTACTGCCCGGCATAAGGCTTATCTGGATTCGGCCAGGATGTTTAAACCGACCAATATTGAAAAAAGTATAGATTATATCGCCAGTTCTATTGCAGAATTAGGGAATAGGGGTAATAAAAAGGAACTGGCCGCATCTCTTGTTGTACTGGCAGAGGTGTATAATTACTATCAGCAGTTAGACCTTGCAATCGTCAATTATAAAGATGCGCTTGAAGCGCATTACAGCAGCAGTACCGCAATTGCTTTGGGAAAAGTTTATAATGTAAACCGTCAATGGGAAGAAGCGATAACCATCTTAACACCCTTGGAAAAAAACACGGCTCTTGTACCCTATCAGCGGGTGGAAATTTATGAAAACCTGGGTGAAGCCCATTCAGGTTTGGGAGATACCAATAAGGCAGTTGCCTATTATCAGGAAGGATTAAAAATTGCGACAAAAAATCAGATCAGTCCAAAAATTCCAGATCTAAATTCCAAAATTGCCGATGCTTATTCACAAGTGAACCGTTTGGAAGAAGCGAATGCTTATTATGATAATTCCTTAAGAGAGGCTAAGAAACAGACACCGAAAAGAGCAATTCAGGAAAAAGAAAAGGTAGCTGATTTTCTGAATAAAAGAAATCAGTATGATGATGAGATACAGTTGCGGAAAAGTAGCTTACAGGAAATGGAGCAAATTCAGGCCCCTGTTGGTAAAAATTTAGGTAATCTAAAAAGTGCTGACTCTATAACCAGTCAGCGAATCAACTATAAAATTGCCAATGCTTATATAGCCCAGGATAAATACGATGAGGCCGTTCCCTATTTGGAACGGAGTATTGCAACCGCAGACCAAGAAGAAGATCTATTTGTTCAAAAAGATGCCACAAGGAAATTGTCTGAGGTATACAGTCGCCAAGGTGATTTTGACAGGGCTTTGGAAACCTATCAAAAGTACGTTGCCGTAGTAGACACCTTATATAGCCGCAAAGAACAGGAAATATCACGGGCAGCTAGGTTAAATCGGGAAATAGCGGCATCCCAGAACCGCATTACAGGCCTGGAACAAGAGCGAGAATTATCTCAGAGTAAATATGACCTGGCCCTGGCAGAGCAGCGGTTGACAGAAGAAAGTAACAAGAGGCAGTTGTGGGTCATTTATTCTTTGCTATTCGGGATGCTTTTCATGTCGCTTGCAGCCTTCTTTTTCTACCGAAGTACACAAAAACAAAAACTGGCGAACAACCTGTTAGCTTTAAAATCGCTCAGATCCCAGATGAACCCCCATTTTATTTTTAATGCCTTGAATTCCGTCAATAACTATATTTCCAAACACGACGAAAGAAGCGCCAACAGGTATTTGAGCGATTTTTCCACGCTGATGCGTACGGTTCTCGAAAACTCAGAAGAAGATTTTATAGCACTAAATAAGGAGATTGAATTACTGGAATTATATTTGAAACTGGAGCATTCCAGGTTCCCTGATAAATTTTCGTACAGCATGGAAGTGGAAGATTCTATCAACCGGGAGGTCTATAAAATACCTCCGATGCTGTTACAACCCTATATCGAAAATGCTATTTGGCATGGACTTCGCTATAGAGAATCTTCAGGTCTCCTAAAAATTAGTGTCTCACAAAAAAATAATGAAAGCCTGGAGATTTGTATAGAAGATAATGGTATAGGCAGAAAGAAGTCGGCCGCATTAAAGACGCAGCATCAAAAAAAACAACGATCTACTGCCATGCGGAATATTAAAAAACGAATCGCCATTTTGAATGATATGTACAAAAATAATATTTCGGTTGAGGTCAGGGATTTGAATGAGAATGGCTCGGGAACGCAGGTTATTTTAACATTAAATAAAAGTTGATGAAGTTAAGAGCTGTTATTATCGATGATGAGGTTACTAGCAGGGAAATACTCCGGAATTATCTCAGAGACTATTGCAGTGAGGTAAATGTTGTGGGTGAAGCAGCTGACATAGCAGAAGGGATTACTCTTATTAAAAGTGAACAGCCCAATTTGGTGTTCCTGGATGTGGAAATGCCATTTGGAAATGCTTTTGACCTTCTTGAGAAATTGCCCAACAGGACTTTTGAGACAGTTTTTGTTACAGCTTATGATCAGTATGCCATAGAAGCGCTAAACCAGCATGCAGCATATTATCTTATGAAGCCAATAAATATAGATGAGCTTATAAAATCTGTCGCCTATGTGGAGGAGATTATTTCGAAGGAAGATCTCTTGAATGATCGAATTTTATCCACAACAATAAAGAAAGCAGAAGGCAAGATTACGTTACCACAATTAGATGGTTTTCAGGTACTCAATGTGTCGGATATATTATATTGTAAAGCCGATGACAATTATACCGAGATTTTTATAGCTGACAGGAAGATTCTAGTAAGTAAGACCCTCAAATATTTTGAGGAATCTCTCGCAGAATTTCATTTTGTACGCATTCATAAATCTTTTCTGGTGAATATTAATGAGGTAGTAAAATATAGAAAAGGCAAAGGCGGAAGTGTTGTAATTTCGAATGGTAAAGAGTTGATGGTGTCTGCTTCCAGAAAAAAGGAATTACTTTCGTATTTCGAATAAATGAGAGGTAGATTACCCGTGTTAATTACAATTTAGTGCTATGATAATTAAAACAATTAAGGGGAAGACCCCAAAATTCGGCAAAGAGTGTTTTATAGCTGATAATGCCACTATTGTTGGTGATGTGGTCATGGGTGATGAATGTAGTGTATGGTTCAATGCGGTGATCCGTGGCGATGTGCATTATATCAGGATAGGAAATAAGGTAAATGTACAAGATGGTGCTATTATTCATTGTACCTACCAAAAAGCACCAACAAACATTGGAAATAACGTGTCCATAGCTCATAACGCAATTGTACATGGCTGTACCGTTGAGGATAATGTATTGATAGGTATGGGTAGTATTATTATGGACGACTGTATAGTGGGCTCTAATAGCATAATAGCAGCCGGAGCTGTGCTCACCAAAGGCACCGTAGTGCCGTCGGGAACGGTTTATGGTGGGATGCCCGCAAAAAAGTTAAAAGATATTAGTCCGGAACTAAGTCAGGGTGAGATACTGCGCATTGCCAACTCCTATGTAAAATACGCCAGTTGGTTTAAGGAGGAATAGTAAAAATGGGAGGAATCTTTATTTATTGCCAAACGAAAATACCGACGAGACCATTGACAAACTTTTTAACACCACACAAGCCCCTGGCTTTATCCCGAATTACCGAAAAACCCGTATATTTAATAAACAAGATAGCGTGCGAATTGAATTAAACGAGTCGTAATAATGGCAACGCGTAACTATCAGGGGGAAAAATTTGACGTGCAAGGGGTGGACCCGGTGGTCGATGCCCTTACCGTGGAAGAAGCCCTGCAAATCAACATTAATGGAAAGCCCTTCACCATGTCCATGCGGACACCGGGCGCAGATAACGACCTGATCCGCGGGTTGTTGCACAGCGAAGCCATAATATCTTCAACACAGTTTCACCCTAAGACCATATTTCAAAAGGAAAATGAAGAGGGCATTGTAACCGTTGTAGATTTAGAAATCCCGCAGGCCTATCTGGGTGTCGGCTATTCCAACAGCCGAAGTCTGTTGTCTGTTTCTTCCTGTGGGATTTGTGGTAAAACAGAACTTGGGGAACAGAACTATATGGGCGAGACCATAGAGGCATCCACGCAATTTTCCGCAGAAAGTTTTACAGATATGTTTGTGCAAATGAATCGTGGCCAGCATGATTTCAAACAATCCGGGGGTACCCATGCAGCTGCACTATTCGATGCCAATGGATCCCTGCTGGTGGTTAAGGAAGATATAGGGCGCCATAACGCCGTGGACAAAGCAATCGGGTGGTTGCTGTTAGTGGGAAGGTTAGACGAAGCCAAATCGATGACGGTCAGCGGGCGCATCTCCTACGAGATAACTATTAAAGCATTTAAAGCGGGAATCCCATTTTTAGCCGCCGTATCGGCTCCGTCTTCCCTGGCCGTGGATTATGCCAAAGAATTCGGTATTACCCTTCTTGGCTTTTGTCGTGAAGGACGGGCCACCTGTTACGCCCACCCCTATCGATTAAACAATAACCGAGTTAGTTCCCTGAACCCTAAAGTAAGCTAGCGTATGTCCGACAATTTAAGCGAACTACTTGGCCGTAAAGGCCTTCAAGAAAACCTTTTTGACAAACTGGGAAACCTGGCGCAGCCTGCCGGTACGCCAGATGAAAAGGAACTTGCCCTGCTCGCGGAGGAGTTTTTGATCGGCAAAGCCAATACCTTCGGGACAGCTTCTTTTTACGACTTTCTCAAACCCGAAAACAAGGGTAAAAAAGTGTATGTATGTAACGGTACGGCATGTGAGTGTGCTGGCACCCAAGCAGCGGTACTAGAAAAACTCAGGACGGAATTCTCTGCGAATCAGATTGGGCATATGACATGTTTGGGGCGATGCCACGAAAATGCTTCTTTTCATTTTCAGGGCCGAAATTTTTCGGGAACAGCTATCGATAAACTGACGGCCATCGTTAAGGACAAAGCCCAAAGCCGGCCCGATACTTACCATGTGGGTGCCAACCATGAGGGCATTCTGACCAAGCCCTTTAGCAGTATTGAAGAATATTACAAACCCTGGCTGGAGGTGTTACAAAATAAACCAGAAGGGCCGCTGGAAGCGATCAAAACCTCCAACCTTCGGGGCAGAGGGGGTGCAGGATTCCCTATGGGCCTCAAACTTGAGTTTTGCAGCAAGGCGAAAGGGGATGTCAAATTCATTATATGCAATGCAGACGAAGGGGACCCCGGGGCTTATTCCGACAGGTATTTGCTGGAACAGCGGCCTCATTCGGTGCTTTTTGGCATGCTAGTTAGCGGCTACGTAACCGGAGCACATCACGGGATTGTATATATTCGGGCCGAGTACCCGGAGGCAGTAAACATTGTTCAAAATGCCATTGAGCAGCTAAAAGACCATGCCCTGGTTGGGCAAAACATACATGGAAGCGGTTTTGATTTTGAATTTAAAATAATTCAGGCTCAGGGTTCCTACATTTGCGGGGAAGAAACAGCACTGATCAATTCCATAGAAGGACAGCGCCCTGAAGTCAGGATCCGTCCTCCATATCCCGCCCAACGCGGGCTCTTCAACAAACCTACCGTAGTAAATAACGTCGAAACCCTGGCTGCGGTACACTACATTATCAGCGAGGGAGGGGCCGCTTGGAAGGCAATTGGCACCGAGAAGTCTTCAGGTACTAAATTGGTGTGCCTGGACAGTTTTTTTAAACGCCCCGGGATCTACGAAGTGGTCATGGGAACTCCGATGAAAACAGTGATTTATGAACTTGGAGGTGGATTTATAAGCCCGGTAAAGGCTTTACAGATAGGAGGTCCTTTAGGTGGGGTAGTTCCTGTTAAAAAACTGGACGAGCTTACCCTGGATTTTGAATCCTTTGCAAATGCTGGGTTTTTACTGGGACACGGTTCAGTGGTTAGTATCCCGGAAAATTATCCCATGATGCGCTACATTGAGCATCTGTTCGATTTTGCCGCCTACGAAAGTTGCGGTAAGTGCTTTCCCTGCAGATTGGGGACAAAACGAGGACATGAAA
>NZ_CAMYKH010000018.1:5228-45439 GCF_947258935.1 uncultured Muriicola sp. | reverse complement strand
CCAAAATAACCATATCAAAAACAGGTACCTCATTATCCAGCGGAAGATTTGCAGCCAATACTTCTCCATAACGTATAGCTTCTTTTTTTGGATCGTTCTCCCCTAAAACACGATGAATATTCTTTGAAGGGATGTCTATATGTTCCAATAAATGAGCTACAGTCATTTTGTAATTGCTCTCATCATCTGATGGAGGAACACAGCGCTCGTCACCCCAATATAAATGGACCCTGGACCAGTTGATCCTATACTTTTTGGTATTAGAGAGCTCCTCAAAAACGATCTTAGGAGTACTTCCACCAGATAGTGCCACATGCACCTCTTCATTATCTTTGATCCAATTCTCCAAATACTCAGCAAAGTTGCGAGCCACTACTTCTTTGGTACTATAAATTTGCAGGTCCATATGTTCTATTTAATTACACAGAATTCGGGATCATCTGCGAGATTTTCACCCGGATTACGCCAGGTATACTTACCTTCCATCAGATCGTCTTCATTCTGGGGACCCCACACACCTGCAGAATAGCCATAGATCTTTGCATCTTTGTTGGTTTTCCAGTACTCCAGGATGGGATCTACAAATTCCCAGGCTGCCTCAACTTCATCTGCCCGGGCATACAAGGTTGCATCGCCCTGCATGGCATCGAGTAATAATCTTTCGTAGGCTGCCATGAGATTGGTTCCTTCAAGGCTTGAGTAATAAAAATCCAAATTAGCACGTTCTACCTTGAACCCAAGTCCAGGGACCTTTACACCAAATTTTATAAGGATTCCTTCGTCTGGTTGAATTCGAATTATTAGTTTATTATCCTTGTTATTTAAACCGGCATCCACAAAAATGTGGTGATGAGGTGGTTTGAAATGAATAACGATCTCGGTCACTTTGGTAGGCATCCGTTTGGCGGTCCTTACATAGAATGGCACATCTTTCCATCGCCAGTTGTCCACAAAAAACTTAAGTGCCACAAAGGTTTCTGTCGTAGAATTAGGATTTACGCCGTCTTCTTCCCTATATCCTTTTACTTTTTCTCCGTTGATAGTGGCAGCCAAATACTGCCCTCGTATAGTATTTTCATTTAGGGTCTTATGATCTTTTACTATTCTCAGGGATTTGAGCGCTTTTACCTTCTCATTTCTGATCTCCTCAGCGGTAGATCCAATTGGAGGCTCCATAACCACTAAAGAAACAATTTGAAGCAAATGATTTTGAAACATGTCACGCAGGGCCCCAGAACTATCGTAATACCCTCCACGCTTCTCTACGCCCACACTTTCGGCATTTGTGATCTCCACATGCTGAATATAATTCCGGTTCCACAAAGGTTCAAAAATACTGTTGGCGAAACGAGTAACAAGTAGGTTTTGAACAGTCTCCTTGCCCAAATAGTGATCTATTCTGAAAATTTGTTTTTCCTTAAAATATTTATGAAGGTTATGATTGAGATTTTTGGCAGACGCAAGGTCATACCCAAATGGTTTTTCTACAATTAGTCGTTTCCAGCCCTTTTCCTGAACAGTTAGACCCTGTTCAGAAAGATTTTTAGCAATGACCTCATAAATATTAGGAGGTGTTGAGAGATAAAAAATAAAGTTATATGCGGTTTGGAATTCTGAATTTAAACTAGTGATCCTTTCTGCCAGGGTGTTATATGGCTCTTCATACGAAGAACCAAGATCATGATAGAATAATTTGTCCGAGAATTGATTAATAAAGTCGGCCGCCTTCCCATCAATATCCGTCTTTAAGTAACTACTTTCCTTTACTACTTTGTTTCTAAAATCTGAATCTGACAGCGGCGACCTGCTTACACCGAGAACCGAAAAATTCTTTGGCAAAAACTGGCCCTGGTACAAATTAAACAAAGCAGGGATCAATTTACGAGCAGTGAGATCACCGGAGGCTCCAAAAATGATCAACATTTGACTTTCAGTCTTATCCATCTTTTTTCTTTAAATTATTGTGACGGGCACAACATTGCTATAATTGCCCAAAGTACGTACTAAAAAGTAAATATTTTCAATTACTTTTGAGCGTAACGAGGGTCTCTTAGGTTTTTTAGGATGTACTACTTCCTTGTAGTTTCGGCCATTAAAATAATTAAAAATAATTTACAAAATTAAGTAGGATGCCAGAGAACAAGTATGATTTTGGATTGGTAGGACTAGGGGTAATGGGTAGAAATTTTATCCTGAATGTGGCAGATAATGGCTTTAGAGCGTACGGATATGATCTTGACCAGGAAAAGGTAACTGCCCTGCAAAAAGAAGGGGGAGATCTGGATAAAGTGAATGCCACAAGCGATATGAAGACGTTTATTAATTCCTTGCAGCTACCTAGAAAGATCATGCAATAGGTCCCTGCAGGTAAAATAGTTGACAATGTAATTGAAAGTCTTTTGCCACTCCTAAGCAAGGATGATCTCATAATTGATGGAGGAAATTCATTATTTACAGATACGGACAGACGAGAAGCCTATTTAAAAACTAAAGGGATCCACTTCTTCGGAGCCGGGGTCTCTGGCGGAGCTAAAGGTGCCAGAAAAGGACCCAGCATTATGCCTGGTGGTTCTCGTGAAGCGTATAAAGAAGTAAAACCCATATTTGAAGCTGTTTCTGCTAAATATAAAGGAGAGCCCTGCGTGGCTTATTTGGGTCCAAAATCTGCCGGTAACTACGTGAAGATGATCCACAATGGCATTGAATACGGGCTTATGCAGTTAACTTCCGAAATTTACGATCTGTTGAAAAAAGCCGGGAAGTTAAACAATGATGAGTTGCACAATGCATTTGACAATTGGAATAATGGAAGATTACAATCTTTTTTAGTTGAGATCACTTCAGAAATTCTAGCGAAGGACGATGACCAGGGTTCTGGTCAGTTAGTAGATAAGATCCTGGATAAGGCCAAACAAAAAGGAACCGGAAAATGGACCTCACAAAACGCAATGGACCTTGGAATTCCTATTCCAAGTATTGATATAGCTGTAAGCATGAGAGAATTGTCTGCTCTAAAAGCAGACAGACTTAAGGCTGAAAAATTATATGGAAGGTCTCAACCTGCCACCCTGTCGAAGGACAACTTGGTAAAAATGGCAGAAGAAGCGCTGTATTTTTCATTTATCATAACCTATGCCCAGGGCTTACATCAATTATCTGAAGCTTCCGAAGAATATGGGTATGAACTCGATCTCGGCACAATTGCAAAAATCTGGCGTGCCGGATGTATTATCAGAGCCGGCTTGCTGGCAGATATTACAAAGGCCTTTCAACAAAATGCGGGACTTTCTAACCTTTTACTCGATCCTGCTTTCGCTAAAGAAATAAAGCAAACACTTGCATCAGTTAGACAATTGGTTTCATATGGAGCAACCAATGGAGTACCACTGCCAGGTCTATCAAATTCCCTTACCTATTTCGACGCCTATACTTCCGGACGCTTACCGTTAAATCTTATTCAGGCACAGCGCGATTATTTCGGGTCTCATACATACGAACGAACAGACAAGGAGGGTGTTTTCCATACCGAGTGGGAAGCGTAACCAAAGCTTCAAAAAATCAAAAAACTCTGCTCAGATTAAAGCCAAAGTATATATTACCATCGCTCCAGTCTCCAATACCGTTGCCTAAGAATCCGCTTTCAAAGGTTGGCTGTGCATTCGTAAAATGTAATTGAAAGACATGTCCTCCTGTCTCTATATCCACTCCAATTGATAAAGGATTTACGAAGGGTGATCCCGATGCTCTGTTGAGATGCCACCCATAGTCAAGGTTTAAACTAAACCGTTTATTTAGCTTTAAGCGACCTCCAAATCCAAGTGCAAATTGCGAATTATCTTGAGGGGCATAATCCACATAACCTTCATAAAAATACGTAGGCATGAGTTGAATGGATACATTTTCATTAACTTTTTTTGAGATCAATACTTGTTGGGTAAATGAAACTCTATCACCCATTGTCACCTCTCTGGAGAGTACGCCATCGTTCAGAAATGTATTAAAGGCCATCTGTGTATAACCTACAATGGTAATGGGGAAATTTTCTTTTTGTTGTACAAAGCGGTATTTCGCAGAAATATCATAGGTCTTATTAAAAGAGCTTCTCGCTATTGCCAAATTAAACCCATCAGAAAAGCCGTACAGAAAATGCAAACGGGTAAATGCAAAATCCAAGCCGAAAAAATCGTCAAAACCATTTTTAATACTTCCAAAGCGGTGCGAAACAATGAAGTAGAATTCATTTTTATTGACCATCTTGGTAGATTCAAAATTTACTATTTTCAGACCTTTAAAAGCGGCGCTTACAGTATTGACTGTATCTTGTTTATCAATAGTGGCCAAAAGATCGTCTTGTGAATAAATACCATGTGTACAGATAAAAACGGAGAGAAATATGAGTAACTTTTTCATAAGAAAGTATTTTATAATGTAAAAAAGAATTTCTATTCAATTTTTTTCTTTTAAACTTACAAAGAAATTCCTTAAATATACTCTTGGCACAGAGTTGTGATTTAATTTAAAAAGTAGAAATTCACGGACGCGCAACCAATATTAATTATGGACATCTCACTAGTAAAGATATTGATATTCAATCTTTTATCTAAATACTCCTGCTATGAAAAAGTATTTTAATTTATGTTTAATGCTATTGATATCTGGCCTAATAGGTTGTTCGAGCAGCGATAATTCTGAAGGAGTTCCTACAGATGAACCCGATAACAATGGAGGTAATGCAATGGATTTAACATATACCTCAGACATCAGAGCTATTATTCAGGCCAATTGTCTGTCCTGTCATGGAAATCCGCCTACCAATAATGCGCCAATGTCATTGACGACCTATGCTCTGGTTAAAAGTGCTGTGGAGAACAGGGGTTTGGTAAACAGGATCAACAGTAGCGTAAATCCAATGCCGCCCAATGGACGAATGCCTTTAGCAACTAGACAAATGATCTCGGATTGGGTAAATCAAGGATTACCAGAATGAGCAGAATACTCCTGATCGCTTTTCTCTTTTCTCAAACCTGGCTAATTGCACAGGAATCCTATCTTACCCAAACAGCGGTTATAAGATTAGATGCCTCTACCCCTTTAGAAGACATTAAGGCGGTTAATGAAAATGTCAACACCATCTTAAAGACCAATGGTGAAATCGCCTCTTTATTACTTATGAAGGAATTTGATTTCGAAAAGGAGTTAATGGAGGAACACTTTAATGAAAATTATGTGGAGTCGGACCGATTTCCGAAAGCCTATTTTATTGGAAAAATTCAGGAATTTTCTTTAGACCTACTCACTAGCACAAATAAACAATTTCTTTTACAGGGATCACTTAGCATTCATGGTGTAACCAATGCTTTTGAAACCATGGTTCAACTTAGAACTAATAGAGGCAACATCGAACTCGAAACATCTTTTATTATTCGTCCTGAAGACTACAAGGTCAAAGTTCCTCGACTTCTTTTTAAAAAAATCGCACAAGAAATATTAGTGACCATCTCCGCAAATCTGATCCAGGATCAGTTAGATTGAACTATTCCCTTAAAAAAGGAGGTTTACCCAATAAAAATCTGATAAATAAATTTCCTTACTTACTTAGGTACATCTTCCTTCTTGTATACAGATTGTAAAATTCGTCGTCCTTCAGGCTGTCAATAAATAGAATACTCTCTCCTGTGCTCTTCATTTCCGGCCCCAGGTTCTTATTCACATTTGGAAACTTATTAAAGGAGAATACTGGTTGCTTAATTGCGTATCCTTCTAATTTCGGATTAAAGGTAAAATCCTTGATCTTTTTCTCTCCCAACATAACCTTAGTAGCATAATTCACATAAGGTTCCCCGTAAGCTTTGGAAATAAATGGAACCGTTCTGGATGCCCTTGGGTTTGCTTCAATGATGTACACAATGTCGTCTTTAATAGCAAATTGTATGTTTATAAGTCCCACGGTATTCAGGGCTAAGGCGATCTTATTTGTATGATCCTTGATCTGCTGCATTACAAATTCACCCAAATTAAAAGGTGGCAAGGTAGCATTAGAATCTCCGGAGTGGATCCCGCAGGGCTCTATATGTTCCATGATGCCAATAATGTATACCTCTTTCCCATCGCAAATGGCATCTGCCTCTGCTTCTATAGCCCCATCCAGGTAGTGATCTAGCAGCAATTTATTATTAGGGATCTTTTGGAGCAGGTCAACCACGTGCGATTCCAATTCTTGCTTGTTGATGACAATTTTCATTCCCTGGCCTCCCAGCACATAGGATGGTCTCACCAAAAGAGGGAAATTCAGTTCATCAGATAAAGCCAGGGCTTCATCCGCAGTTTCTGCCACCCCAAATTCCGGGTAAGGAATATTGTTTTCCTGGAGTAGTCTGGAGAAACTACCGCGATCTTCGGCGAGATCGAGCGACTTAAAGCTGGTCCCCATGATCTTTATTCCGTATTTGTCTAGTTTCTCGGCAAGTTTAAGAGCAGTTTGGCCACCTAATTGCACAATAACGCCTTCCGGCTTTTCATGTAGAATAATATCGTAAATATGTTCCCAGAATACAGGTTCAAAATAAAGCTTGTCTGCCGTATCAAAATCAGTTGAAACTGTTTCCGGGTTACAATTGATCATAATCGTCTCATAACCGCACTCAGCAGCAGCCAGGACCCCGTGAACACAACAGTAATCAAATTCGATTCCCTGTCCTATCCTATTCGGACCAGAACCCAAAACCACGATCTTTTTCTTTTCCGTTACCTCACTATCGTTCGCCACATATCGATTTCCATCGGCAGTCTCTATCTCTTCCTCAAATGTTGAATAATAATAGGGGGTCATTGCCTTGAATTCTGCCGCACAGGTATCTACCAATTTATAAACCCGGTTAATGCCTAGAAAGGTCCTCTTTTTATGAACTTCACTTTCATAACAGTCGAGCATATGGGCAATCTGCCTGTCTGCAAATCCTTTTTGCTTGGCTTCTAACAGTAGTTCTTTTGGCAAGTTCTCCACCGTGTATTTGGATATTTCCTGTTCCAAAAAGTGCAGTTCCTCATATTGCTTCAGAAACCACATATCTATCTTGGTGATCTCATGGATCCTGCTAAGTGGTATCCCTAACTGTATTGCATCATAGATTACAAAGACCCTGTCCCAACTGGGAATAGTAAGCTTACTGATGATCTGCTCGTAGTTGGTATATCCTTTCCCATCGGCACCTAAACCATTTCGTTTTATCTCCAGTGATTGGGTAGCCTTGTGCAGGGCTTCCTGAAAGGATCGCCCTATTCCCATTACCTCGCCAACCGATTTCATCTGCAGACCCAGCGTTCTGTCCGATCCTTCAAACTTGTCAAAGTTCCATCGAGGAATCTTTACGATCACATAGTCTAGAGTTGGTTCAAACAAGGCAGAAGTCGATTTTGTGATCTGGTTCTCCAACTCATCCAGTGAATATCCAATAGCCAGTTTGGCAGCGATCTTGGCTATGGGATATCCGGTTGCTTTAGAGGCAAGTGCTGAAGAGCGTGATACTCGTGGGTTAATTTCTATGGCAATAATATCTTCCTTTTCATCCGGACTCACCGCAAACTGTACATTACAACCTCCGGCAAAATCTCCTATGCTCCGCATCATGTGAATGGCCATGTCTCGCATACGTTGAAAAGTACGGTCAGATAATGTCATTGCAGGGGCTACGGTGATTGAATCACCGGTATGGATTCCCATGGGATCCATATTCTCTATCGTACAAATAATGACTACGTTGTCATTGTTATCTCTGAGCAGTTCCAATTCATATTCCTTCCAACCCATGAGGGCCTTGTCTATCATTACCTCATGAATGGGAGATATTTCCAGACCTCTGCTGAGTAATTCGTCAAAATCTTCGGGCTTATACACTATGGATGCACCCGCACCACCCAGAGTATAGGAAGCTCTGATTACAAGTGGAAATCCAAATTCCTGTGCAATTTCCTTTCCTTCCAGGAATGAAGTGGCCGTAGCTTGAGGTGCCATCCCCACTCCTATTTCCAACATTAATTTGCGAAATTTCTCCCGGTCTTCGGTGATATTGATCGCGTCTATGTCTACCCCAATGATCTGAACATTAAAATCTTCCCAAATGCCCTTATCTCCTGCTTCAATACAAAGGTTGAGTGCCGTTTGTCCGCCCATGGTAGGCAACACGGCATCAATATTTGGATGCTTTTTGAGTACCTCAATAATAGATTTAGTGGTTAAAGGGAGAAGGTAAATATGGTCTGCCATGGAAGGATCCGTCATAATAGTGGCAGGATTACTATTGATCAGGACGGTTTCAATTCCATCTTCACGCAATGACCGTAAAGCCTGCGAACCCGAATAATCAAATTCACATGCTTGCCCAATAATGATGGGGCCAGAACCAATAATTAAAATAGACTTGAGGTCTTCTCTTTTTGGCATAACTTCCTTATTCTTAGCGTTTAGTAATTATTTGATAAAAAAAAAGGTGCTACTTTAAAAAAGTAACACCTTGATATTGTTGATTTTCAATCATTATTTTTTGTGTCTCGGCTCTGAGGAAACAGAAAGTTTTTTTCTTCCTTTAGCTCTCCTTCTGGCAAGAACTTTTCTTCCGTTTACTGAAGCCATACGCTCCCTAAATCCATGTTTGTTCCTGCGCTTGCGTTTGGACGGTTGATATGTTCTTTTCATGCTATTTTTATTTTGTAATACAGGTAGAAAGCACCTATTTATTTTGCCAAAATCTGGGCGCAAATATACGAAGAGTTTTTGCTTTGCCAAATGGATTCGGAAAAATATTTTGGATTGTTTTTAGTACTTTTGCTGCATTCCATTGAATAGGTCTGATGAAAATTAAAATTCTACTACTCTCCCTCTTTGTAACTTCAATGTGCCAAGGTATTCTGGCCCAGGAAAAGCTGCAATACAATCTGAAAAAAGGAGATGTATTTCTTGTAAAACAAGTAGCAAGACAAGCCATTGTGCAGGAAATTGAAGGTGCCTCTCATGAGATCCTGAATGATATTAGTGGCGTAATGGAATTTAAGGTGGTAGAAAAAAATTCTGATTCTTATGCAATTGACATCACCTTTGAAGATTTGATCATGACCATGACCTCCAGTATTCAGGGGGTTTTAATGGACATTCATGCCAAGGAAGTTGATTCAAATAACATACAATCACGCATTTTCAATAGTTTACTCAATGTGCCTATACATATTGTACTTGCGAACAACGGAGATATACTGGAAGTACAGGGAGGAGATAGTTTGGTCGTAAAGATGACAGAAGCTTCCGGACTTCAAGACGCCTTCTCCTTGAATATGATGAAAGCTTCTTTAAAAAAGGAATTTGGTTCCGAAGCATTGTCTAACAGTTATAAGCAAATGACCTACATATATCCTGATAAAGACATTACAGTAGGTGATACCTGGGAGAATACTTATAAAGGCAAACTTACTGCTCAGAATGTTTGGAAACTAGATTCTGTTACCTCCAAAAACGCCATCATAAGCGGTATCGCAACTATCCTAATGGAAATAAAAGAACCGGCTACGACCATGTTGTTAGATGGAAAACAGGATACGAGTATTACAACCGACCTCAATTCCGGATTTATCGTTAAAATGAAGGTTGAAGGGGTTTCCAAAGGGTATTCTACTATTGCACAATTGGGAGATCAAAAGATCCCAACCACTATATCCTCCACAGTAACGTACGAATTAATTCAATAAATATTTATGTTCAATAAAATTTTTAAACTGGTCATTACAGGTCTAATTGTAGCCTATGCTATCTATCAATTTGTAGAGGGCTATATAGGAAATGGCATCTTTTTGATCTTGCTTTCACTCATCTTTGTCTTCCTTTATTTTAGAAATGAACTCATTTTACTTGCTTTTCTAAGAATGCGTAAGCAAGATATGGCAGGAACAGAAAAATGGTTAGAACGGATCAAAAATCCGGAGGCGGCCCTTACCACCAAACAACAAGGATACTATAACTATTTGTATGGTATCATTTATTCTCAAAAGAACCTTACACAGGCTGAAAAATATTTTAAGAAAGCCCTAAAACTTGGTCTGAATATGGACTACGATGTGGCCATGGCCAAATTGAGTCTTGCAGGGATTGCCATGCAAAAGAGAAGAAAACGAGAAGCAACTACCTTGCTACGGGAAGCCAAAAAACTGGATAAGAACAATATGTTGACTGAGCAAATCAAAATGATGCAGCAACAAATGAAAAAGATCTGACGCAATACCATCAGATCTTTTTTTTATCTTCTATTTGAAATGTTATTTATTTATCGAGCTGTAGAATAATACCCTTTATTCGGTATTTCTATACTATACTTCTTTCCCGAGGCATTGTTTAAGTGAGGTTCTCGCAACCATGGGTTATGTCTCTTCAGGATCTTGTAGTTGATCTCATAGTTCATCGCGAACGAAGCAAAGTCTTCAACAGGGGTGTCTATAGACACCGTAAAAGTAGGAACGGTCTCATACAGATCTTTCTTTCCTAGTTCAAAACCATATTTTTCCGGATTTGAAAGAATTTCTTTGATCGCCATTATCCTGAATACATAGCGCCCGGTTTCATCCCCCAGTAACAGATCATAATAATCCGAAGCCTGTTGAATGCCCATATATTTGTTGATGGCTCCTGCTCCCGCGTTATATGAAGCGGCCGCGAGGGTCCAGTTGCCATATCGTTCTTTATTTTTTTTCAGATAGTCGCAAGCTACTTGGGTTGCCATAGCCAGGTGATAGCGCTCGTCAACATTCGAATTTACTTCCAAGCCATATTCCTTGCCTGTACCCTTCATGATCTGCCAGAAACCTGCTGCGCCTGCTGGTGAGACCACATTTTGGAGTCCACTCTCGGCTACTGCCAAATATTTAAAATCTTCTGGTATCCCATTCTTTGCCAATATAGGTTCTATGACCGGAAAATATTTATTTGCCCGCTTCATTAACAACACTGCATTAGATTGCCAATAAGTATTCACTAAAAACTCACGATCTATACGTTCCAAGATCTCAGGATCTTTCTGCGGGACAGGTTCTCCGGCAAAATTTAAATCCTCAGGAATATCTATAGCGGTGATCCTATACTCGTCTGCTACACTTTTATCGGTGTTCTGATCAGTGGATTCGCTAGTAGCCGGGACAGAAGAAAGATGTCCTTGCTGAACTGAAAAAATAAGAGTACTGGCAATAAAAAGTACTCCCAGAAACATTAACGTTGTTTTTAAAAATTTCATCGCGTTGAATTTGATAGTGAATCAAAGGTATACAATAGAACTCCCTTATTCCAAAATAATTGCAGGTAAACGTTCATTGAACCATTTATATCTGTGTATGATCATGGTATGGGTCCCATTTTTTACTGTGATACAGTTTTTTATATGGTGAATGGGAAACACAACATCCTTATCTCCATGAATATGAACGATCCGTGGATCGCACTGATCTTGCTTCCAATGAACGATCTGATCAATGGACCAGTCCAGGTAATAGATGTCCTTTACAAACAAATACTCCCTGTAAAGTTCCAACCGCTGCGTAACTGTCTCACCAAAGGCATACTTGGCAATGAGATCAAGGTTATTTACCAGACTGGTTGGCAGCAGCTTATGGAACCGGGTATATTTGGCAAAGACCAGTCTTTTGGGCATTTCGGATTGAAGTTTGACGCTGGAAATTATGACCACCTTTTTTACAGCAATATGCTTTGCCATTTCCTGAACTAACATCCCCCCAAAAGAAACCCCTATTAATACCGGATCTGCATGCTTTATATATGAGTTCATCTTCTTCGCATAGGCTTCTAGGCTCATTCCCTTTGAGGGAACGAACCATTCTAAAAGATGCGTCTCAAATCTATCATGTGGTAGTTCAATATGCTTAAAGATACTGCTTTTGGCAGCCATACCCGGCATAAGGTAAACATGTATCTTCTTTGTGGTCATATGGATTTAGCCTGTATTATATTTAGGAAAATAGCATTTTTTTTATTACTTTTGTAGACTGCCTCAAGGATTTTTAAGGGGTTTTTTAACTGTTCTAAATAGAACTGTTTAAGAAAAATGCAAATTACGAGACGCTCGTAATTTTTTTGTCTGAAACCAAAACTAAATCTATCTATATGAATGAAGTAGTAATTATTGATAATAGTTTCTTGCGACAGTTTGAAACTAAGGTTGACGGCCATTTGGCAAAGATTGAATATTCTTCTCAGGAACGTAAAGTATTCCTTACCAAATTGGTAATCCCAGAAGAAATTACAGCAGATGGTTTTAGAGAAGATTTTATTAAATCAGTACTGCATCACATACAAGAACAGAATTTGAGAGTTGTTCCTACCAGTCCTCAAATAGCTGGATTTTTAAGAAAAAATAGGCAGTACAAAGAGATGCTTCCCGTAGGGATCCGAATCTAATAGCTCTATTCTCTTTTGTAAAATATCTAACCTCTCATTCGAGAGGTTTTTTTATGCAATTATAGCAGCCGAGACTAAATTAAATCGGACCATCCCATCGTCATCTATATCAGTTAGTACAACTTCCTGTAGTGTATTAATTAAGGAAGGATCCCATGGCGATCTTACTTTTACGTAGTTCTCAGTAAACCCATGTATATACCCTTCCTTATTTTCACTTTCAAATAATACCGTGCGCTGAGTCCCCAGCTGACTTTCGTAAAACGCTCTCCTTTTTTTCACAGACAAACCACGGAGCATCTTACTCCTTTTTTGCCTGATATTCATAGGTATTGGATCTGGCAGACTAGCTGCTACGGTATTATCCCTTTCCGAATAGGTAAAGACATGAAGATAGGATATGTCTAATTCATTGAGTAAATGATAGGTTTCTAAAAAATGTTCCTCGGTTTCACCGGGAAAGCCAACAATAACATCTACTCCTATGCAGGCATGTGGCATTTTATTTTTTATGGTGGCCACCCGCTCCACATATAACTCACGTAGATAACGCCTCCGCATTGACTTTAACAGATCATTACTTCCACTTTGCAGGGGAATATGAAAATGTGGAACAAAACATTTAGACCGGGATACAAAATCTATGGTCTTATCCTTGAGCAGATTAGGCTCTATGGACGAGATACGTAAACGCTCAATTCCTTCTACCTTATCCAATGCCTGAACAAGGTCATAAAAAGTGTGCTCGTGTTTTTTATTGCCAAATTCACCTTTTCCGTAGTCTCCTATGTTTACTCCTGTGAGCACAATTTCCTTGATGTCTTGTGCTGCGATCTCCGCCGCATTTTGCAATACATTCTGAAGGGTATCACTACGCGATATACCTCTTGCTAATGGAATGGTGCAATAGGTGCATTTATAATCACATCCATCCTGAACTTTGAGGAAAGCTCTGGTTCTATCGCCAATAGAATAACTACCCACATAAAAATCTGCTTCTTCTATTTCACAGGAATGGATAGTGCCGTAGTCGTTCTTGCTAAGATCATTCAGATAATCCGTGATCTTGAATTTCTCTGTTGCTCCCAGGACAAGATCAACGCCATGTACGGCAGCCAATTCCTCTGGTTTTAGCTGCGCATAACATCCTACGGCGATCAGGAAAGCTTCAGGATTTAATTTTTGTGCTTTTTTTACAATGGTTTTAAACCTTTTATCTGCATTCTCGGTTACAGAACAGGTATTGATGACATAGATATCTGCCCATTCCGTAAAATCTACCTGATGAAAGCCTTCGCTTTTAAAACTACGGGCTATTGTAGAGGTTTCTGAGAAATTGAGTTTACATCCCAGGGTATAAAAGGCAACTTTCTTGTTCATTTTTTCTTCTTCCATTGTAAAGGGTGGCAAAGATAACACTTTGAGTGCTGTCTATAAAATGTACATCCCCTACCCTAAAGTCTGATTATCTAATACTTACGCCATTTCTTTGTGAGCTCAAAAACGTGTTCCATTATAGACGCTTCCTTTTCATCGAAGATTCTTCCACGCCTCGCCATCATAACTTCCGCGGCTTCAAATGCCTTAGCGGTCTGATACGTAGTAAATCCGCTTGCCCCTCCCCAACTAAAGCTGGGAACAAAGTTGCGTGGAAAGCCTGTGGCAAAAATGTTGCAATTTACACCTATCACAGTTCCGGTATTGAACATAGTGTTGATAGCCGTTTTACTGTGATCCCCCATCATTAGTCCGCAAAATTGGAGTCCGGTTTGTTCAAAACGCTCAGTAGTATAATTCCATAATCTCACCTTGGCATAATTATTCTTAAGGTTGGAATTGTTAGAATCGGCTCCAATATTACACCATTCTCCAAGTACTGAATTGCCAAGATATCCATCGTGCCCTTTGCTCGAATTACCAAAAATGACAGAATTGTTGATCTCTCCACAAACTTTTCCTTGTGGCCCTACAGTTGTTGGTCCATATATTTTAGCGCCCATTTTTACAACCGCACGTTCACAAAGTGCGAAACCACCACGGATCATATTTCCTTCCATGACCTCAGA
Source organism: uncultured Muriicola sp. (assembly GCF_947258935.1). Taxonomy (GTDB): domain Bacteria; phylum Bacteroidota; class Bacteroidia; order Flavobacteriales; family Flavobacteriaceae; genus Muriicola. The sequence continues at coordinate 30,928 of NZ_CAMYKH010000018.1, read as the reverse complement.
ATCCTTCCCCAGATAAATAGGGCCTTCTGAAGCATTCAGAATGCTGTGCTCTACCTTGGCGCCTTCCTCCAAGAATATATTTTGCGGAGAGATCAGCCTATTCGTCTTGGAAATAGGAGCACTTTTTCTTCCTTTTGTGATCAGATCAAAGTCTTGTTGTAAGGCTTCCCCGTTCTTTGAAAAGATATCCCAGGTATTTTGGACCCTGATTAAAGGTGCCTGGTAGTTTTTTTGTTTTAAAGTAGAAATGTCTGACTGGGAAATATCCTCAGCAGACCTATACGCCAGAACTAAATCATTATGTGTAAGAGCCGTTTCCGGCTCCAGCGATAGAATGGCTGAAACCAATTCTGGAGTTGGTAAAAAGGAGGCATCAATAAAAATATTATCTCCCTTAAGTGTCATTGGATATTTCACCCTGAGATACTCCTCTGTTTTAAACGAAGCTTTTACCTTTAAATAAGCCTCCCATTTTTCCCGTAGCGTAAGGATCCCGATCCTGATCTCCGCTACAGGCCTGGTAAATGTAAAGGGGAGTAAGGAGGTTCTAACCTCACTGTCTATGAGTATATAATTCATGCAACCTTATTTTCACCAAAAGTAAAAAAATAACGCCCCCGATGCGTATCGGAGGCGCTACAATATTTTGTACTACCAGGAAAATTTTACTTTTCTTTCTTTTCTTCAGCGGCAGGAGCTGCCTCTTTTTTGAATTTCTGGTATTTGTTCTTAAACTTATCGATCCTACCGGCAGTATCAACCAATTTGGCTTTACCGGTGTAAAATGGATGTGAAGTTCTGGAGATCTCTAATTTAATAAGGGGATATTGAACGCCTTCTACGTCCAAGGTCTCTTTGGTGTCTGCCGTAGATTTGGTAATGAAAATCTCATCATTAGACATATCTTTGAACGCTACCAATCTATAATTCTCTGGGTGTATACCTTTTCTCATTGTCTTAGGGGTATTCTTTTTTCAGGCTGCAAATGTAATTAATTTTTTTAGCATTCCACAAGAAGAACTTCAAAAAACCATCTTAAAAATTGTATCTTGGTTTTGTAACATTTTACATAAAATAAGCACTAACAATTCAATAAACTTAAAAACTGAACTAAAAAATGGAACAAAATCAACCAAAGATCGGAAAATTTTCACTCAATTATGGCTTAATCCTTGGGGCAATAAGTGTCGTATTCGGACTGATGCTTTATTCAATGGATGCTCATACTTCACAAGATACCAGTAATACGGTAATAAGTATAGTATTGGCTGTAGCAATTACAATTTGGGCGATATTTAATTTCAGAAAGGCTAATGGCGGATTATTATCGCTTGGGCAAGCTATTAAATTAGGTATTGGTATCGCACTTATCTCAGGAGTTATCTATATTGTTTATATGATCTTTCTATCCAGTGTTCTGGATACAGAATTCATCACAAAAATCGCCGAGACTAATAAGGCTAATGCGGAAGCCGCGGGAGTTATGAGTTCTGCTCAAATAGAGCAACAATACCAGGGAACGATCGACTACTTTTGGATTTCCTACCCATTCATTCTGATTTTTAATATTATTATGGGCTTGGTTATAGGATTAATTGGGGGCTTAATATTCAAAAAATCGGAACTCGCGGATTAAAAGGATTATTGTACTTTTGAAAGGAAGAAGCTACGATATTCTATGACCGTATCCATTGTCATTCCTTTATTGAACGAAGAAGAATCTTTACAAGAACTCCATGATTGGATTGTATCGGTGATGCAGTCCAATCATTTTTTATATGAGATCGTTTTTATTGATGACGGTAGTACTGATACTTCCTGGGAAGTTATTACCCAACTGGCTGGCAGCAATCCGAATGTCAAAGGGATTAGGTTCTTAAAGAATTTTGGCAAATCACAGGCACTTCATGCCGGATTTAAAAAGGCTATTGGCGATATCATTATTACCATGGATGCGGATCTTCAGGACAATCCGGAAGAGATACCAGGTCTCGTAAAAATGATACAAGACCAGGAGTATGAACTGGTCTCTGGTTGGAAGAAAAAGCGATACGATCATGCTATTACCAAAAATATTCCTTCCAAACTCTTTAACTGGGCTGCTCGTAAAACATCGGGAGTAAAATTACACGATTTCAATTGTGGCCTGAAAGCATTCAGGAAAGAGGTAATAAAAACAATTGAGGTTTCGGGCGAGATGCATCGCTATATCCCTGTTCTTGTGAAAAATGCAGGTTTTTCAAAAATTGGGGAGAAGGTGGTACAACATCAGGCGCGGAAATACGGAAAAACAAAATTTGGGGCAGACCGCTTTATCAAGGGTTTTCTGGACCTCATCACCATATGGTTTGTTTCTAAGTTTGGTAAAAGGCCCATGCACCTCTTCGGAGCACTTGGGGTACTTATGTTTATCATAGGATCCGGGTTTGCACTCTATCTGGGTATTGATAAATTGTTCATCCACCCTACCGGGAGACTTCTAAGTCAACGTCCACAATTCTACGTGGCCCTTACCTCCATGATCATAGGGACACAGTTCTTTTTGGCCGGATTTATAGGGGAGATCATGGTACGATCTAGAAAGAGTGAGCCTCGTTATACAATTTCGAAGGAAATAAATCTGACGCCCCGCGTTAAGGAATATTCTTCGTAATTTTATCTTTAAATACGCAACTCTTACCTCATGAATGACATTCTTACTACAGCCCAAAGTTGGTTGACCGATTTTTTTGACCCTGCCGTAAAAAAAGAAATTCAACATCTTATCGATACAGATCCCGAAGAACTAAAGGACCGGTTCTACAAGAACATGGAATTTGGTACCGGGGGTATGCGAGGTGTCATGGGTGTGGGCACCAACAGGATCAATAAATATACCCTGGGCAAAAGCACACAAGGTCTGAGCAATTATCTCAAAAAATCATATCCGGACACTCCTTTAAAAGTCGTTATCGCCTATGATTGTCGTCATAATAGTGATACACTAGCAAGAATAGTGGCCGAGGTATTTTCGGCAAATAATATACACGTATATCTTTTCTCCGAACTGCGAACTACTCCCGAACTTTCCTTCGCAGTTCGTTATTTAAAATGCCATGCAGGGATAGTGCTTACCGCATCTCATAATCCCCCGGAATACAATGGATATAAGGTCTATTGGACAGATGGAGGTCAAATAGTTCCGCCGCAAGACGGGCAGATCATTGCAGAGATCAATGGCCTTTCCTTTGAAGAAATTCGGTTTGAGGCCAAAGAAGAGTTTATACAACTAATAGATAAGGAAGTAGACGAAGCTTTTTTCGAAGCCTCAGTTAAAAATGGAAATTTTAATGCCCCTGGAAAAGCAGATTTTTCAATTGTTTTCACTTCCTTACACGGTACCTCAATTACGGCTATCCCGGAAGTTCTAAAAAGGGCCGGATACACCAAAGTGTCTATTATAGAGGAACAAGCCAAGCCAGACGGAGATTTTCCAACGGTAGTATCACCCAATCCCGAAGAGCCCGAAGCACTTACCCTTGCCATGAAAAAAGCAGAAGAAATAGGCGCAGATATGGTTGTTGGCACGGATCCTGATAGTGACCGACTGGGCATTGCAGTGCGTAATCTTGAAGGAAAGATGGAATTGTTGAATGGCAATCAGACCATGGTACTTATGACCAAGTTTTTGCTAGATCAGCGGAAAAAATCCGGATTTAAAGGTCATGAATTTATAGCATCCACCATTGTTTCCACTCCTATGATGCAGTCTTTGGCAGATGCTTATGGGGTTGAGTGCAAGACTTCCTTAACCGGCTTTAAATGGATCGCAAAAATGATCGTAGATCATCCAAAACAGTATTTTGTTGGAGGTGGCGAGGAAAGTTTTGGATTTATGGTGGGCGATTTTGTTCGCGATAAAGACGCGGTAACCTCTACCCTACTGGCCTGTGAAATAGGTGCTCAGGCAAAAGCTGCCGGCAGTTCATTCTATGAGGAGCTGATCAAATGTTATGAAGCCTACGGATTCTATAAGGAAAAATTGATCTCCTTAACCAAAAAAGGAATTTCAGGGGCCGAAGAGATCACCCAAATGATGAAGGATTACAAGGCCAATCCGGTAAAATCGCTCGATGGGTCTCCTGTAATTACAGTAGACGATTACAATACGGCAACCTCAACCAATCTGGTCTCCGGTGAGATCACCCCAATAGCGCTTCCAACATCTAACGTACTAATTTATACGACCTCAGATGGCACAAGGATGGCAGCAAGACCTAGTGGCACGGAACCTAAGATAAAATTTTATTTCAGCGTAAACGCAGCTATGGACAAGGTGTCTGATTATAAGACGGTAAACCAGGCATTAGAAGATAAGTTGACTCGTATCCTGAAACAACTGAATTTGGATTAATGAACTATTTCAAAAAGATCCTTCGCTTTGCGGTTCCTTACAAGAAATACGCATTTCTCAACATCTTTTTTAATATCCTCTATGCCCTTTTCAGTGCGTTGTCTTTTGCAGCGCTTATCCCAATGCTCGATGTACTTTTTAAGCAAACCAAAAAGGTTTATGAAAAACCTGTGTATGAAGGTATTGGGTCGCTAAAAGATTACTTTCAGGAGTATATCAGCTACCGACTTACCTCCTATTCGGACTCCAATGAGATGCAGGCCCTGGTGCTGGTGATCGCCCTGGTGCTGATACTATTCTTTCTCAAGAATATTTTCAATTACCTCGCCATGTATTTTATTACGTTCCTGAGAAACGGGGTTTTAAAGGACATCAGGAATCGTATGTATCAAAAGATCGTGGATTTGCCCATTTCATTTTATTCTGAAAAGAAAAAAGGCGATGTTATAGCCAGGATCACCTCAGATGTATTGGAAATACAGCATTCCTTTCTTTCTATTCTGGAATTGATCGTTCGGGAACCCCTTACAATTATGTTTACAATCGCTGTGATGTTCTTTATCAGCGTTAAGCTTACGCTCTTTGTATTTATTTTTATTCCCCTGGCAGGAATGATCATCTCAAGGATAGGCAAATCGCTCAAAAAGAAATCGGACAGAGTACAGAAGGAACAGGGAGAATTCTTATCTATTGTAGAAGAAACCCTTGGGGGTCTTAGAGTCATAAAAGCCTTTAATTCCGAGTCTCGTTTTTATAAGACTTTTAGTGCTTCTACAGAACGCTTCTTTCATTTTTCCAACAAACTGCTCAACCGTCAGAACCTGGCCTCTCCTACAGGTGAATTTCTCGGTATTGTTGTAATTGGTGTACTACTATGGTTTGGAGGAAAGATGGTGCTTATAGATAAAACACTAGACGCCTCGTCCTTTATAGCCTATATGGGATTAGCCTACAATATTTTAACGCCGGCCAAGGCCATTAGTAAGGCTTCATATGGGGTCAAAAAAGGGAATGCAGCTGCGGAGCGGGTGTTGGAGATCCTGGAAACTGAGAACCCTATCAAAGAAGTTGAGCATCCCACAAATTTAGAACAGTTTAAAACGGCCATCTCCCTTGAAGACATCTCATTTAAATATGAGAATGATTGGGTGTTGGAAGGGTTTTCCCTGGAGGTGCCCAAAGGTAAAACAGTAGCTTTGGTAGGCCAGTCTGGCAGCGGAAAAAGCACCATTACAAATCTTGTGACCCGTTTTTACGATGTGGATAAAGGTGCTATTAAAATAGACGGAATACCAATCAAACAATTATCAAAAAGGTCCTTACGCCATCTCATGGGTCTTGTAACACAAGATTCTATCCTTTTCAATGACACGGTGCGGAATAATATAGCACTTGGCAAAGAGAACGCGACAGAGGAAGAGATCATGGAAGCAGCCAAAATAGCCAATGCCCACGAATTTATAGACCAACTTCCAAAAGGATACAACACTAATATCGGCGATAGCGGAAACAAATTAAGTGGGGGTCAAAAACAACGACTTTCCATTGCAAGGGCAGTCTTAAAGAATCCTCCTATTATGATCCTGGATGAAGCTACCTCTGCGCTTGATACTGAAAGTGAACGTTTGGTTCAGGATGCTCTGGAAAAGTTAATGAAGAACCGAACATCTCTGGTCATTGCTCACAGATTATCAACGATACAGAATGCAGATACTATTATAGTACTCGAAAAAGGCAGGATCATTGAACAAGGAACTCATGAGATACTACTAAAAAAGAAAGGCGTATACCATAAATTAGTGGCTATGCAATCGTTCTCTTAACTATAGCTTACTTCGTTGGATCGGTTGAATCGATAAAATGGCTATTTTAGAAGGTATAGAACAGCTCATTAAACCTTTATACTAAATAAGGGTCTTACAAGAATAACGAACTGAATTTGATTGCTGAAGAAACCTTAGTTAAAGAGCTAAAGCAAAAAGATACCCAGGCCAAGGCTTTTGAGGTGCTTATTACAAGCTATAAAGAGCGCTTGTACTGGCATATTAGGCGAATTGTGCTTGATCATGATGATGCGGACGATGTTTTGCAAAATACTTTTATAAAGGTATTCAGGAATATAGATAAGTTTAAAGGTGATAGTAAATTGTACTCATGGATGTATAGAATAGGAACCAATGAGGCCTTAACATTCTTAAAAACTAAATCCAGAAAACTGGGCGTAAGCAGCGATGAGCTTATTGAGCGTAAAGCAAATACACTTGAGGCAGATGTTTATTTTGAAGGAGATGAAATACAGTTACAATTACAGCAGGCAATAGCTCGTTTGCCCGAAAAGCAGAAATTGGTCTTTAACATGAAATATTTTGAGGAATTGAAATATGAGGAGATCTCAGAAATACTGGGAACATCGGTAGGGGCATTAAAAGCGTCCTACCATTTAGCAGTCAAGAAAATAGAAGGCTTCCTTGAGATTCATTAAACCATCGCTTGGAAGAAGTGTCATACCTAAACAATGAAAAAGATACCTAAAAAGAACAGTTTTAAAACCCCTCCAGGATATTTTGAAGGGCTCACAGAACGCATTCAGCAACGGATGCAGGAAGAAGAAGCCCAACAGTTTCCAAAAGAGGAAGGGTTTGCCGTTCCAGATACCTATTTTGACAATCTTGAGAAAGAGATACTTGCGAGTACTACACAGAATGAGACTCCTGTCATTCAGTTGAGATCCTATAAGAAATACTTGTACGCAGCTGCTGCTATTGCTGCCATTTTTGTGCTGGTTATAGCGCTACCATGGAACAGATCACAACCCATCACTTTTGATGATCTTGCCGAGGTGGATATTACCTCGTATTTTGAATCTCGGGAATTGGAATTAAGCAGTTATGAAATTGCAGAAGTGATCCCGGTAGCAAACCTGGAAATTGATGAATTTATGGAAACAGGTATGGATGACGAACAGATCATGGACTACCTGGAAGATACAATAGATGATTTAGATGAATTAAATATCGACTTAGATGAAGCATATCAGTAAAATACTAATCATTGCCTTTATTTCTGCAAGCAGCTTCCTTAGTGCGCAGACGGGCATGGACAAGATAAAATCACTAAAGATCGCCTTTATTACAGAAAGGCTGAGCCTTACAAGTGAGGAAGCCGCCGTCTTTTGGCCGGTATATAACGAACATGAAGCTGCGATTGAGGAAATACGCAGACGAGAACGTACGGAGATCAGGAACAGATTACAGAACTTCCAAAACATCTCCAATCAACAGATCCAATCTTTAATGGACGAGTTCCTGGCCCTGCAGGAAGAAAGGAATAACCGCAACATGGCTTTTTTAAAGAAGATGACCAATTTGATCTCAGCGCGGAAAACCTTTTTATTGATCAAAGCAGAGGACGACTTTAAAAAGAGGTTGTTACAGCAGATACAAAAAAGGCGACAATAATCAGTATTCGACAAAAAGCAGAAAAAAGGAGGCGTAAAGCCTCCTTTTGCATTAAACCAAGCCTTAAATAGACGGTCTTAGTACTATAACCTATTAAAATTAATTGTTATGAAAAGTCTTAAAGTAGTTTTAGTGATCATTGCCTTTTTTGGAATGCTTAGTGCTGGAAATGCACAACGAATTGTGAAGGTATATCCAAAACATGGTACCGTTGTTACCACTATCAATAAACCACGTTTACTATTCCACAAAGGAATTAATTATCACTTTGCCTCCGGAATATGGTACAAAGCCCGCGGTAGAAAATATGTTGTTTGTGCTGCGCCAAGAGGGATTGTTTTAAGAACCTTACCAAGAGGACATAGAGTGGTCTATATTAAAGGAAGAAAATATTTTGCCTACAAAGGGATTCACTATCGAAAAATAGGCAGAACATACAAAGTTGTTTATGTATAATTAGATTTGGGTTGACTTTATAAAAGGAGTCGTATGTTAGTCGGAAAAAGGGTAGACAATGTCTGCCCTTTTTTATTTAAAACTAAGTAACCCAATACGGTGTTTACCGGCAGCATATGCTATAGAATCGTTCACAAATCTAAGGGTGTAAAAAGGCTCATCGGATAGGTTCACCCAACTGTCGCCAAAATCCTGAGAATAGGTAATGCCTGTAAAACCAACTGCCACCATTTCCTTACCTCCCCCATTGGGTACAAACTGCACACAACTCTTGTAGCCGGGGATGTTTCCATCCGCTATTAATTCCCAGGTTCTACCGCCATTTTTGGTAAGCGCCTTATTCCCGGTCATCGAATCTGGTTGTGTATAATCTCCTCCTAAGGCCACACCAAGTTGATCATTGTAAAAATCGAGCGTATATATCCCTTGAGTTGGTGCCCTATTCTTTATGGGTGTAGTAAATACCTGCCAACTTTGTCCTTTGTCTGGGGAGTAGAATATTCTACTTTCTGTGGTACCTACCCAGGTATGATCACCACTAATTGCAATATTGGTGTTACTTGCTGCAAATGCCCCTTCTCCAGTTATAGCTTGCGGCAATTCTGAACATGGCGTCTTCTGCCAGGAATTTCCACCATCTCTGGTGATCAGAATAGACAAACACCCATTCATCTCATCACCAATGGCCAATCCTTCCATATCGTTCCAGAAAGACATGGCATCATAAAAGACCCCTTCGTCATCTTCTTGATATACCAATTCCATCAGGCCCTGATTTCCAGTTTTAAATAAGAGGGCAGGCCTTCCGGCTGAAAGCATAAAAAAATCGGTTTGAGTATGCGCAATAGACCTGAACTCGGGAAAAATGGTATCAAACCTTTGTTGCTTTGCTCGTATCTGTTGGCTTTTAAGATCAATAGCACCAAAAACTCCCCCATTCCCGGCAAAACCAACACTCCCTTCCATAACCTCTAACGCCCGTATGCTTACAGAATCATTAAAAAGGATCCTTACATCAACACTGCTATAATTATGGGATGGTTGCTGATCTGTGCATCCCCAGACAACTAACAAAATAAAAAAGATAAGGAAAGAGCGCATAGTATTTAATTTACTCAAAAATAAAGGGTTTCCTCCTCAAAAGGGTACCTTTGCGGTCTAAATTTTTCGAATGCGCTTACATAGGAATTTAGTGTTCGGGGTTGTAGATGGACTCCATATGATCTTCAATGAAGGAATCTACGCCTCCAAAGCCGTAGAACAGATCCTGAAAAGAGATAAACGATGGGGCTCTAGAGACCGCGGTTTTATTGCAGAAACCATCTATGACATTGTGCGATGGAAACGGCTGTATGCAGAAATTGCTGAAGTTAAAGAACCTTTTGACAGAACCAACTTCTTTAGACTCTTTGCTGTTTGGGCCGTGCTTCGTGGAATTTCACTTCCGGATTGGAAACAATTGGAAGATACACCCACCAGAAGGATCAAAGGACGATTCGATGAGCTTTCGAAAATTAGAAAATACCGGGAATCCATTCCTGACTGGCTAGATGAAACGGGCGTTAAAGCACTTGGGGAAACTTTGTGGACCAAGGAACTGCATGCTTTGAACGAATTAGCTCCGGTGGTCCTGAGGACCAATACACTAAAAACATCAACACCATTTTTAAGAAAAAGACTGCTAGAGGAAGGTATCGATGCTGACCTTATAAAAGGCTATCCACATGCCCTTAAATTAAAGGAAAGAGCCAATGTTTTTATAACTGAGGCATTCAAGGAAGGTCTTTTTGAAGTACAGGACGCTTCTTCGCAATTAGTATCGCCTTTACTAGATGTTTCTCCCGGATTACGGGTTGTGGATGCATGTGCAGGCGCAGGCGGTAAATCACTTCACCTGGCTGCCCTGATGGAAAATAAAGGACAACTCATTGCGCTCGATATCTACGCGAACAAACTACATGAATTAAAGCGCAGGGCAAAAAGAAATGGGGCTCATAATTTGGAAACCCGACTTATAGACAGTACCAAAGTGATCAAAAAACTGCACAAAAAAGCAGATAGGGTACTTATAGATGCACCTTGTACAGGTCTTGGCGTGCTAAGACGTAATCCCGATACCAAATGGAAGTTGAGTGCTACTTCCCTGGAAAAGATCCTTCAAACTCAAAAAGAGCTGTTGAGAGATTACAGCAAGATGGTCAATGATGGTGGTAAAATGGTATATGCAACCTGTTCTATCTTGCCTCAGGAAAATTCCAAACAGGTAGAAACATTCCTGCAATCTGAGGAAGGAAAGAGTTTTTCTTTAGTGAAGGAACAACATATCTATGCCCATAGCTCCGGGTATGACGGATTTTACATGGCATTGTTGCAAAGATCATAAGCTCACTAAGAATCTACTGGCCAAAAAAAAAGTAATGAACAATCACCCTTGAAAACTGTTCATTGTTCGCCATTAAAAAAACACAGAATTAGTGTAAATTTGTGGCTTCTTAAAACCCTCAACAAACCTCGCACATGATCTATTTCTTCGGGGATCCCTCATTAAAAATATTTGCAGTACAAACGCATGCCACGCTCAATGATCTTGATAAAGAAAAATTGACTTGGTTATTTGGTGATATACCCTGCCTGTCATCAGCGTCTATAGACGCTTTTTTTGTAGGTCCCAGAGCCGCCATGATCACCCCTTGGAGTACAAATGCCACAGAAATGACCCAGAACATGGGGATTTCTGATATCGATAGAATAGAGGAATTTAAAGCGGTACCGGAAGATTTCAAAGCTTTTGATCCTATGCTATCACAAAAATATAATGGTCTTACCCAGCATATTTTTACCATAGACGTAAAACCAGAATCCATTCTATCTATTAAGGATATTGCCGCTTATAACAAGAAAGAAGGCTTGGCATTAAATGAAGAAGAAATTGAGTATTTGGAAACTTTGTCCAAAAAATTAGGCCGATCACTTACAGATTCTGAAGTTTTTGGATTTAGTCAGGTGAACTCAGAACATTGCAGACATAAGATCTTTAACGGTGTTTTTGTTATAGACGGGAAGGCAAAACCATCTTCTCTTTTCAAACTGATCAGAAAAACATCAGAAAAACACCCCAATACAATTGTTTCAGCCTATAAGGACAATGTAGCATTTGTAAAAGGTCCACGGGTTATGCAGTTTGCTCCTGCCTCCCCGGATAAACCGGATTTCTACAAAGAAACTTCTTTTGATTCTGTCCTTTCACTAAAAGCTGAAACACATAATTTTCCTACCACTGTAGAACCGTTCAATGGTGCTGCCACCGGCTCCGGAGGTGAGATTAGGGACAGACTGGCCGGAGGAAAAGGTTCTTTACCCCTGGCAGGGACCGCGGTTTATATGACAGCTTACTCCAGAATGGAAGAAGGTAGATCCTGGGAAGGTGGGGTTGAGGAAAGACAGTGGTTATATCAAACTCCTATGGATATTTTAATTAAGGCATCTAACGGGGCTTCCGATTTTGGAAACAAATTTGGCCAACCCTTAATTGCCGGTTCAGTACTAACCTTTGAGCATAAGGAACATGATAGGGTACTGGGATATGACAAAGTAATTATGATGGCCGGAGGAATTGGGTATGGAAAAGCTTCACAAGCCTTGAAAGATACCCCTATAAAAGGTGATAAGATCGTATTACTTGGGGGAGACAACTATCGTATTGGAATGGGCGGAGCAGCCGTATCTAGTGCAGATACGGGTGAGTTTAGCGCAGCCATTGAACTCAATGCGGTACAACGATCTAACCCTGAAATGCAAAAAAGAGCAGCCAATGCCATACGTGGGTTGGTAGAAAATGATACAAACCCCGTGGTATCTATCCATGATCATGGAGCAGGCGGACACCTCAACTGCCTGTCTGAACTGGTAGAAGAAACAGGGGGTGCTATAGATATGGATAAACTACCTATTGGAGACCCTACCCTATCTGCGAAAGAAATCATTGGGAACGAATCTCAGGAACGCATGGGTCTGGTTATTAGCGCCAAGGACAGTAGTTTTCTGGCAAGGATCGCTGCAAGGGAAAGAGCCCCCATGTACGAAGTTGGTATTGCAACAGGAGATCATCGTTTTTCCTTTACTTCTTCCAAAAGGAATGAAAAACCTATGGATCTGGAACTGGCAGATATGTTTGGAAGCTCTCCAAAGACCATAATGACAGACGTCTCAGTTCAAAGAGACTACCAAAATCCAGCGTATAGCCTGGATAAGTTTAAAGAGTATCTGGAAAGTGTCTTACAATTAGAGGCTGTAGGATGCAAGGATTGGCTTACCAATAAAGTAGACCGCTGTGTTGGTGGCAGGGTGGCAAAACAGCAATGCGCAGGTCCCTTGCAACTTCCACTCAATAATGTTGGGGTAATGGCGATGGATTTTAAAGGAAAAGAGGGGATTGCAACTTCCCTCGGGCATTCTCCAATCTCTGGACTAATTGATCCCAAGGCCGGTAGCCTTAATAGCATTGCTGAGGCATTGACCAATTTAGTTTGGGCTCCTTTAGAAGATGGACTTACTTCCGTTTCCTTATCAGCCAACTGGATGTGGCCATGTAGGAATCCGGGGGAAGATGCCAGACTTTATGATGCGGTTACGGCTGTCTCAGACTTTGCAATTGCATTGGGCATCAATGTACCAACCGGGAAGGATTCTCTTTCAATGAAACAAAAATATCAGGACCAGGAAGTACTGTCTCCGGGTACTGTAATTATATCTGCTGCTGGTCATTGCAGTGATATAACCAAAGTAGTTGAGCCTGTATTTAAGGCAAATGGAGGTTCGGTGTATTACATCAACATGTCTGAGGACCAATATGCTATTGGAGGATCTTCCTTTGCTCAGGTCCTCAACAAGGTGGGGCAAACAGCCCCTTCAATCGCAGATGCCACTTATTTTAAAAATGCCTTTAATACGCTTCAACAACTAATAAAAGATAATCAAATCGTAGCAGGGCACGACGTAGCTTCGGGCGGACTCATCACCACCTTGCTCGAAATGTGCTTTGCTGATAATAATCTGGGAGCGAGTATTGATCTTTCTACTCTTGGGGAGTCTGATACCATAAAGTTACTTTTTGCCGAAAATGCGGGGATCGTTCTTCAGGCCAAGGACAGTTCTATTGAAAAGGTATTTAAAAACGCACATATAAATTTCCACAAGATAGGATCGGTCAATTCTGATCCCCAACTGCTTCTTACCAATGGAAAAGATGAATTAAAGATCGATGTGTACGCTCAGCGCGATATTTGGTACAATACCTCCTATTTGTTAGATAGCAAACAAACAGCACAAGATCTGGCGAAACTACGGTATCAAAATTACAAGCATCAGCCCCTGGTGTATCATTTTCCAAAGCACTTTACCGGACAGTTGCCCAAATCGGAAAACAAGAGGCCAAAGGCGGCCATTTTGAGGGAAAAAGGGAGTAATTCTGAGCGTGAAATGGCCAACGCCATGTTTCTTGCCGGATTTGATGTAAAAGATGTACATATGACAGATCTTATTTCCGGAAGGGAGACCCTGGAAGAAATCAGTTTTATTGGTGCCGTGGGCGGGTTTTCCAACTCAGATGTGTTAGGCAGTGCCAAAGGCTGGGCAGGCGCCTTTAAATACAATGACAAAGCCCGAAATTCCCTTAAAAAATTCTTTGCCAGACCAGATACCTTGTCTGTTGGTATATGTAATGGTTGCCAATTATTTATGGAACTAGACCTTATAAATCCTGAACATGAGGTACATGGAAAAATGACCTATAACGACTCCCGCAAACACGAAAGCAATTTTACCTCGGTACGTGTGGAAAAAAATAATTCGGTAATGTTATCGACCCTGGAAGGGACTACTTTGGGGGTATGGATATCTCATGGCGAAGGTAAGTTCTCTTTGCCTTACCCCGCAGATAGATATGGAATTGTAGCGACCTATGGGTACGATCAATATCCTGCGAACCCTAATGGCAGCGATTATAATGTTGCCATGATCTGCGATAAAACAGGCAGGCACCTGGTGACCATGCCACATATTGAGCGAAGCATATTTCCATGGAATTGGGCACATTATCCTTCCAGAAAGGACCAAGTTTCCCCTTGGCTGGAAGCATTTGTCAATGCCAGAAAATGGTTGAAATCAATGTCATAATTGGCCTCTTTAGGTGCATTATCAAAGGTTTATTTTGAAATTCACAATAAATCACACTTAATTTTATCAATCCCATTTTAAAATCCCGCTCCCTTTTCTTACTTTGCAAGAACCATTAATACCAACATATGCAAAGTGTTACTCGTCTTTTCGACATCCCCTACTATCAACAAGAACATTTTCCTCTGGAAAAAGCGTTTGTAAGCAAATACAAAGGAGAGTGGGTGACCATTTCTACGAAGGAGTACATCAGGAAGGCCAATATGCTTAGCAGGGCGCTCCTAAAACTTAAAGTTCAGGCAAATGATAAGATCGCTGTGATCTCAATGACCAATCGCACGGAATGGAATATTTTAGACATCGCTGTCTTACAAATTGGAGCTCAAAACGTCCCAATTTATCCAACAATTTCCGAAGAAGATTACGCCTACATCCTCAATCATTCAGAAGCCCAGTACTGTTTTGTGTCCTGTGTGGAGGTTTTGGAAAAAGTTAAAAGTATTAAAGGGCAAGTACCTACTTTGAAAGATATTTATTGTTTTGATGAGATAGAAGAGTGCAAGCATTGGACAGAGCTACTTTCTTTAGGTGAGGATACTAGTTATCAGGAGGAAGTGGAAATGCGAAAAAATGCGGTTAAGCCGGAAGACCTGGCAACATTGATCTATACTTCCGGTACCACAGGCAGACCAAAAGGCGTTATGCTGTCTCATAACAACATTGTCTCTAATGTACTTGCCAGTCAGCCAAGAATACCGCTGGGGTCTGGTAGTTCCGCCCTCAGTTTCCTGCCTGTTTGCCATATTTTTGAACGAATGGTCCTGTACCTTTATCAATACTGCAGCATTAGCGTATACTTTGCGGAAGGTCTCGATAAAATAAGTGAAAACCTTAAAGAGATAAAACCTAATGTGATGACGGTGGTCCCCAGGCTTTTAGAAAAAGTATACGATAAGATCATTAACAAGGGTACAGAACTTACAGGGGTTAAAAAGGCACTATTTTTCTGGGCAGTGAAGTTAGGTTTGAAGTATGAACCTTATGGAGCCAATGGCTGGTGGTATGAATTCAAGCTGGCTATTGCCAGAAAACTCATTTTTAGTAAATGGAAAGAAGGTCTAGGAGGTAACTTAGAGACAATGACCTCGGGCAGTGCTGCTTTGCAAACAAGATTGTCGCGAATTTTTAGTGCTGCAGGCATTCCTGTGATGGAAGGTTATGGACTTACGGAAACATCTCCTGTCATTTCTGTGAATTGCAAAAAAAACCGTGGATGGAAAATAGGCTCTGTTGGGCAGATTATAGAAAAGGTGGAAGTTAAGATAGCAGCAGATGGCGAGATTCTCTGTAAAGGCCCTAATGTTATGATGGGTTATTATAAAGACGCGGAAAAAACTAAGGAAGTAATGACCAATGGATATTTCCATACGGGTGATATTGGCGAAATTGACAGTGAAGGATTTTTACGTATCACAGACCGCAAGAAAGAAATGTTCAAAACATCTGGCGGAAAATATGTGGCCCCACAACTCTTGGAGAACAGGCTCAAGCAATCTCGTTTTATAGAACAGGTAATGGTCGTAGGGGAAGGAGAAAAGATGCCGGCTGCCCTAATACAACCAAATTTTGAGTTTATTACTGAATGGGCCAAAAGACATCATAAAACCTTAGGCGGACCTTCGGATCTGGTACGGGATGAGGTTTTACTTGCGCGGATTCAGGAAGAAGTAGACCATGCAAATGAACAATTTGCAAAATGGGAAAAGGTAAAAGCCTTTAAACTTACACCAAACCTATGGACTGTAGAAGACGGACACCTCACTCCCACCATGAAATTAAAACGAAAGGTCATAAAAGAAAAATACCTCCCTCTTTACAATGAGATCTACGGGTATTAAAGCCTGATTTTTACTCCAATTTTATAAAAATACGCATTGAGGACTTGCCATGTTTTGTAACGTCTTCCAAAGTCAGGTTAAATCCTTATTCACAATAATGAGGGCTAAACAAAAGCGCCCTAATGTGAAATACAACCTATAAATTAATGTAAATTTATTATGCATGCATAATAAATTTTTATATCTTTGGAGCGCTTAAAATTCCCTATGCAAGAGTTAACCATAGATTACGCACTGCGCGCCACCTGGCAAATGGTAGCAAGAATGTACAATGAAGAAGCCAAAAAATTTGACTCTACCATGGCCGTAGGTTTTACGCTGTTAAGCATTGATCCTAAAAAGGGAACACCTTCAACATCTCTCGGCCCCAAAATGGGAATGGAAGCAACCAGTTTATCGCGAATACTCAAGAGTATGGAAGAAAAGGGCCTCATACAACGCAAACCGAATCCTGAGGACGGTAGGGGTGTACTTATTTATCTAACACCCTTTGGCCTGGAAAAACGAAAAGACTCTAAGGATGCCGTCTTGAGATTCAATGAGGTTGTGAAAGATCAATTATCCGAGACCCAATTAAAATCTTTCTTTGAAGTAATGGATACCATAAGCCAGGTAATATCAGAAAAAAAGATATACAATAGAGAATCAACAACTAATTAATACACAACTCATTAATGAACAAGCACATTAAAAAAGTAGCCGTCGTTGGATCCGGAATCATGGGTAGTGGCATTGCATGTCACTTTGCAAATATTGGCGTGGAAGTCTTGTTATTGGATATTGTTCCTCGCGAACTCAACGAAAAGGAGAAGTCCAAAGGCCTCAGTTTAAAAGATCGCAGCGTTAGGAACCGTTTGGTAAATGATTCCCTTACCGCGGCCCTAAAATCTAAACCCTCCCCCATTTATCACACCTCTTTTGCAAAAAGGATACAAACAGGAAATTTGGAAGATGATATAGCCAAAGTTGCGGAAGTAGATTGGATCATTGAAGTTGTTGTAGAACGACTCGATATTAAAAAACAAGTGTTTGAAAATCTTGAGAAACACAGAACTCCAGGTACTTTGATCACTTCTAATACCTCCGGGATCCCGATTCATTTTATGAGCGAAGGAAGAAGTGAAGATTTTCAGCAGCATTTCTGTGGCACTCACTTTTTTAATCCGGCCAGGTATCTCAAACTTTTTGAGATCATCCCCGGACCCAAAACAACGTCAGAAGTTCTTGAGTTTCTGAACGGATACGGCGAAAAATTTCTTGGCAAAACCTCAGTGATAGCCAAAGATACGCCCGCATTTATTGGAAACCGTATAGGCATCTTTAGTATTATGAGCTTGTTTCACGCCGTGAAAGAATTAGGGATCACAGTAGAAGAAGTTGATAAACTAACCGGACCGGTCATCGGAAGACCTAAGTCGGCCACCTTCCGCACCGTAGATGTGGTTGGTTTAGATACTCTGGTTCATGTAGCTAATGGTATTTATGATAACTGCCCAAAGGATGAGCGACACGAGTTGTTTAAGCTGCCGGGCTTTATCAAGACCATGTCTGATAACAAGCTGGATTTGGACACCATGGAATACCGTTCCAAAAAGAGTGCAAAATTCGCTACCCTGGAACTAACCAAGACCGTAGATAAGGTCATAGACCGTTTTAAAATATTGGTGGGCGGTAAAGACAAGGCAGGTGAATTCTACCGAAAAAGTTTTGGGGTTCTTTTTGCCTATGTTTCACACAGAATTCCTGAAATTTCTGATGAATTATACAAGATAGATGATGCCATGAAGGCCGGATTTGGCTGGGAACACGGACCCTTCCAAATTTGGGATGCCATTGGTTTGGACAAAGGCTTAGACCTTATTGCTTCCGAAAACCAAAAAGCCGCTAAATGGGTTCTCGATATGAAAGCTGCAGGGATAACCTCTTTTTATGAAGTAAAAGAAGGTGCTACCTACTTTTATGATATTAAGGAGAAAGCTATGAAAAAGGTGCCCGGTCAGGATGCCTTTATCATCCTCGACAATATTCGTAAATCGAAGGAGGTCTTTAAGAATAGTGGCGTGGTGGTTGAAGATCTGGGCGACGGTATCTTAAATGTGGAATTTCAATCTAAGATGAATACCATCGGGGCTGATGTTTTAAGTGGCCTCAACAAGGCCATCGACATGGCGGAAAAGGATTTTCAAGGTCTAGTAGTAGGCAACCAGGGAGCCAACTTCTCTGTTGGTGCCAATATTGGAATGATCTTTATGATGGCAGTGGAACAAGAGTACGATGAGCTGAACATGGCTATTAAAATGTTCCAGAACACCATGATGAGGATGCGATACTCTTCCATACCTACAGTCTCTGCCCCGCACGGCATGTGCCTGGGTGGTGGATGTGAATTATCCTTACATGCAGACAAGGTAGTTGCTGCGGCAGAAACCTATATGGGACTGGTTGAATTTGGCGTAGGGGTTATCCCCGGCGGAGGCGGATCTAAGGAAATGGCTCTAAGGGCCTCAGATATTTTCAGAAAGAATGATGTGGAACTTAATGTTCTTCAGGAATACTTCCTAACAATTGGAATGGCAAAGGTATCCACCTCGGCCTATGAGGCGTTTGATCTAGGTGTCCTTCAAAAAGGAAAAGACATTGTGGTGGTCAATAAAGATCGTCAAATTGCTACGGCAAAAGCTCACGCCAAATTAATGGCTGAGTCTGGTTATACACAACCTGCACATAGAACCGATGTAAAAGTTCTAGGAAAGCAAGCTCTGGGTATGTTCCTTGTAGGAACAGATTCTATGGAAGCCGGTCATTATATCTCCGAACACGATAAGAAAATTGCAGATAAGTTAGCGTATGTGATGGCGGGAGGCGATTTGTCTGAAGCTAGCTACGTAAGTGAGCAATATCTGCTAGATCTGGAGCGCGAAGCATTTCTTTCGCTTTGTTCCGAAAGAAAAACTCTGGAAAGGATTCAACATATGCTAAAAACTGGTAAACCCCTTAGAAATTAAGAACATGAAAACAGCTTATATCGTAAAAGCATACAGAACTGCCGTTGGAAAAGCACCCAGAGGCCTATTTCGTTTCAAGCGTCCTGATGAATTGGCGGCTGAAACTATTGAATACCTGTTGGGAATGCCATGCCGGAAGCCGAACAGGGACTTAATATGGCCCGTCTCATTTCCCTCATGGGCCTTAAGATCGATGATGTTCCGGGGGTTACCGTAAATAGGTATTGTGCCTCGGGATTAGAAACCATTGGCATCGCAACCGCAAAAATACAAGCTGGAATGGCCGATTGTATTATTGCCGGAGGGGCAGAAAGTATGAGTTACATCCCTATGGGAGGATACAAACCTACTCCAGATTATGCTGCCGCTAAGGAAGGCAATGAAGATTATTACTGGGGGATGGGCTTAACAGCCGAGGCTGTTGCCGAACAATTCAAAGTTTCCAGAGAAGATCAGGATGAATTTGCCTTCAACTCCCATATGAAAGCGCTGAAAGCACAAAAAGAAGGAAAGTTTGAGGATCAGATCGTTCCCATCAACATAGAGCACACCTTTATTAATACCAAGGGGAAAAAAGAAACTACGGAATATTCCGTTAATAAAGATGAAGGACCTAGAGCTGATACAACCAAGGAGGTGTTAGCAAAATTGCGGCCTGTATTTGCAGCTGGCGGTAGTGTCACTGCGGGAAATTCTTCACAGATGAGTGATGGGGCAGCCTTTGTGTTAGTAATGAGTGAGGAAATGGTAAAGGAATTGAAGTTAGAGCCCATTGCCAGATTGGTGAATTATGCTGCAGCAGGTGTAGAACCAAGGATCATGGGAATTGGCCCGGTAAAGGCAATTCCAAAAGCCCTTAAACAAGCAGGAATGAAACAGAATCAATTGGAACTAATAGAATTGAATGAGGCCTTTGCATCGCAATCCCTTGCGGTGATCCGCGAATTGGATCTCAATCAGGAGATCGTGAACGTAAATGGTGGGGCTATCGCCTTGGGCCACCCATTAGGATGTACAGGTACCAAATTATCGGTACAACTTTTTGACGAGATGCGTAAACGAAAGATGAATGGAAAGCACGGGTTGGTAACTATGTGTGTAGGTACCGGACAAGGTGCCGCCGGCATCTTTGAATTTTTAAACTAGAATTATACAAAATATTATATCGATGAGTACAGAAACTATTAATAAAGATATTCTACGAGGTGGCCAATTCCTTGTAAAGGAAACCAAATGTGAAGACATCTTTACACTGGAGGACCTCAATGAGGAACAAAAGATGATGCGAGACAGTACCAAGGAATTTGTTGACCGCGAACTTTGGGCTAATTGGGAGCGCTTTGAAAAGAAAGATTACGCCTTTACCAAGGAATGTATGCAAAAAGCCGGTGAGTTAGGTTTTTTAAGTATATCTGTGCCCACCGAATACGGCGGCATGGGTATGGGCTTTGTCTCAACTATGCTTGTATGCGATTATATTTCCGGTGCAACCGGATCCTTTAGCACTGCCTTTGGTGCCCATACAGGAATAGGGACACTGCCAATAACCCTCTACGGTACTGAAGCACAAAAGAAAAAATATGTGCCTAAACTTGCCACAGGTGAATGGTTTGGCGCATACTGTTTAACAGAACCTGGAGCAGGCTCCGATGCCAACTCTGGTAAAACCAAGGCCGTTCTTTCCAAGGATGGCAAACATTACAACATTACCGGACAAAAAATGTGGATCTCCAACGCCGGATTTTGTAGTCTATTCATAGTTTTTGCACGCATCGAGAACGACAAGAACATTACCGGATTTATCGTAGAAAATGATCCAAAGAATGGAATTTCCATGGGTGAGGAAGAAAAGAAATTAGGTATTCACTCCTCCTCTACCCGTCAGGTCTTCTTTAACGAAACTAAAGTGCCTGTTGAAAATATGCTCTCCGAGCGAGGCAATGGTTTTAAGATCGCTATGAATGCTTTGAATGTAGGAAGGATAAAGTTGGCATCAGCTTGTTTAGAGGCACAAAGACGCGTTTTAAATGAAGCCGTTAATTATGCCAATGAACGTATTCAGTTTAAGACAGCTATCATAAATTTTGGAGCCATCAAGTCCAAAATTGCTCAAATGGCTACCAATGCATATGCGGGTGAATCTGCTTGCTACCGTGCTGCCATGAATATTGAGGAGCGTATCGCCATCAGGGAAGCTGAGGGCAATTCACATCAAGATGCAGAATTGAAAGGGGTTGAAGAATACGCTATTGAATGTTCCATTTTAAAAGTAGCGGTTTCAGAAGATATTCAGAGCACATCAGACGAAGGAATTCAGATCCTTGGAGGCATGGGCTTTAGTGCAGATACCCCAATGGAAAAAGCCTGGAGAGACGCCAGGATCGCACGGATCTATGAAGGTACCAATGAAATTAATAGAATGCTTGCGGTGGGTATGCTTGTTAAAAAGGCAATGAAAGGTCATGTAGACCTCCTTGGCCCTGCAACCGCCGTAGGAGAAGAATTGATGGGTATCCCTTCCTTTGACACTCCGGATTTCTCTGAATTATTTGCGGAAGAAAAGGATTTGATCGCCAGACTGAAAAAGGTCTTTTTGATGATCGCTGGAAGTGCGGTTCAAAAATTTGGCCCGGATCTGGAAGCACATCAGCAAATACTGTTGGCGGCTGCAGATATTCTGATCGAGATCTATATGGCTGAATCTACCTTACTCCGTACAGAAAAAAATGCAAAACGCAGCGGGAAAGAGTCTCAGGCAATTCAGATCGCCATGACACAACTTTATTTATATGATGCCGTAGATATTGTCATCAGGAAAGGAAAAGAGGCTATTGTATCCTTCGCAGAAGGTGATGAACAAAGAATGATGCTGATGGGACTAAAGCGATTTACAAAATACACCAATCAGCCTAATGTAGTGGCTTTAAGGAATCAAATAGCAGATAAGGTAGCGGCAGATAATGCCTATACTTTTGACAGTTAAAAGATTGCTTACTCCTAATATAAAAAACCGCCCTTTGAGGGCGGTTTTTGTATTTATAAACGTCGAGATTCTATTTTAGAAACCCATAATTTTTAGAATAAGACATCATCTGTCCCGCAAAAGATTCGGGTTGTACAATCGTAACAGTTATGATCTCCCCGGCATCATTGGTTTCTGCCATTAATTCAGGATTTACGAAACCACTGTAGGGCGCCGACTTGAATACCGAATTACGTTCCAATACCTCAGCATGCAGCTTTTGGTCTACTTTTACCCCATATCCTTCTACCAGGTCTTCAGCTGCTTTAAAATCACCTTCGGATTTAATTCTCTGAGTTTCCTGAAGTAATTGGCCAAACAGTTCACGCAATTTCTTGTAATCATTAATATTGTAATACGTCTTTCCATCCCGTTCTACCTTTTCGATCACCTTTTCTGACATACCTTTCTCAAAAACCCAGGAAGACACCCATTGGCGATTCACCATATGATCCTCTTCTATATCATCACCAAGATTAATTCTGACAAGTTGTGTCACCATTCCATTCCTGATATAGCGATCATAGGCAGTCTTGCCTAATTCCTCATAATTATCTGTAAGGCCTAATTCCTGCAATTTCGGATCCATCAGAAAATATAAGCCAACAAGATCTGCCCGCCCTTCTTCCATGGTAGATGCGTAGTGTTTAAGTGTTTCTTTCGGCTGCCCAACCCCTTCATTCAACTGTCCTGAAGCATGGCCAACTACCTCGTGCAGTGCCGTGAGAAGTTTAGAGGCAGTTTTTCCATATTTTTCCTCAAATGCGATCTCTTCTTTGTCATTTGCAAATTCCTTTAAACGACCAGAACCTCCTGCATTATTGTACGAATCAATAATGTTCCCCAAAGAAACAGATTTACTACCATGATCCTGTCGAATCCAGTTGTTGTTGGGCAAATTAACCCCAATAGGAGTACTTGGGGAAGCATCTCCTGCTTCAGCCGCCACATTCACCGTTTTATAGGACACGCCTACCACATTTTTTTTCTTATGTTCCTCCATTAATGGGGACGTATCTTCAAACCATTGGGCATTTTCAGATAATACCGCCATTTGTTTGGACATCTCAAAATCCTTTATCTGGATAATACTTTCATACGATCCTTTATAACCTTTAGGATCATTGTATACTTCTATAAAACCGTTGATCCAGTCTATATCGCCTTCTTTTGAATTAACCCATGAGATAGCGTAGGCATCCCAGGTATCCAGATTACCGGTATTGTAGTATTCAATAAGCAATGCAAGGGTATTGGCTTGTTGCTCGTTCTCGGCAACGCCCTTTGCCAACTCCAGCCATTTAATGATCTCATCTATGGCACTACCGTAAAGTCCGCCCGATTTGTAAACTTCTTCTATGATCTTACCATTCTTCTTCACCAACTTGGTATTTAGGCCTGTTTCAACGGGTTTTCCCTCAGGCCCTTTATAGGCACTGGCGTAATATACCTCCACTTCCTTATCCGTAATGGAGGGGTCATAGAAGTTTATTGCCGAAGCGGCTACATTATCTACGCCTTTTTTCTTATTCACTTTTTTAGCATCTTGTTCGTTAAAGATCACATTAAATGGATCCCCACTTAGTTCTGTATTGGTCTCATTTAAGAGTTCAGTTAAATACTCGGGGGAGAATCCAGGAACCAATTTGTCATTGGAATAATGATGATGAATACCATTAGAGAACCAGACCCTTTTTAAATAAGTTTCAAACGCCTTCCAGTTATCGGACCCCTTATCCCCGGAATAATTTTCATAGACACTTTCAAGGGCTGCTCTGATCTGCAAATTATGTCGATAATTCTGATCCCACATAATATCTCTTCCCGCCAAACCGGCCTGATATAAATAGTAGACAAGTTTCTTTTGTTCAATACTTAATTCATTGAATCCAGGGATCTGATATCGCAAGATCTGTATATCGGCAAATTGTTCTACGACATAGTCAAAGGAAGTCTCATCCGTAGATATCGCTGATTTTTCCGAGGAATTCTCATTACAGGACCAAATTAATGCGCCCATTAAAAAGTATGAAAACAGTACTTTTAATTTCATGTTACATTGTTTTTACTTGTTGTTTCCCAAATGTAATTAATTATGTACGTTTCTCGCTATTTTAGCAGATGAAGATCGCCTTAAAAAGATCTGCTTATCACTATTTCCAATACCAATAACGATATGACAAATAATATCTTAAAAGAGGTCTATTCTCCAGAAAGGTTTCGACAACAAGGTCATGCCTTAATCGATGTCCTGGCCAATCACCTTGATAATAGTTTGCATCAAAAAAATGATCGTGTCATTCAATGGAATCTACCAGAGGATGAGAAGATATTTTGGTTGCACTTCCTTGAGAAAGGTGAGATAGCCGATTTCTTCCCGGAAGTCCTGAAACACACAACACATGTTCATCATCCTAAATATATGGGTCATCAGGTATGTGCACCTGCCCCGCAGGCTGCCTTGGCCGGACTGGTTAGTTCCTTTCTCAACAATGGTATGGCCGTATATGAAATGGGGATGGCTCCTACGGCCATGGAACGGATAGTAACAGATCTTCTGGCAAAAAAATTGGGATTTAAGGAAGAGGCGCGAGGTTTTCTTACTTCAGGTGGAACTCTTGCCAATCTAACGGCCTTACTCTCCGCAAGGAAGGCTAAGGTAGCTCATGATGTGTGGAATGCCGGGACTTCTGAAAAATTAGGTCTCATGGTATCTGCAGAAGCACACTACTGTGTAGACAGAGCTGCCAGGATCATGGGATTAGGAACTAACGGGATCATTAAAGTGCCTGTAAAAGAAGATTTTTCAATAGACACCGCACTGCTGGAAAAGTATTATTTAGATGCAAAAAATCAGGGAATAGAGGTCTTTGCTCTGGTAGGTAGTGCCCCTTCTACTGCAACGGGCATCTATGATGATCTAACGACCTTGGGTAAGTTTTGTTCAGCTAAAGGAATATGGTTTCATGTGGATGGAGCTCACGGGGGAGCTGCCATCTTTTCAGAAAAATACAAGCATACCGTTCGGGGCATCGATAAGGCAGATTCTGTGGTAATTGATGGACATAAGATGATGCTGATGTCTACTATTACCACAGCACTTATTTTTCGAGACGGAAATAACTCCCATACTACCTTCAGTCAACATGCAGACTATCTGCTGCAGCAGTCAGATGATGAAGATTGGTATAATCTGGCAAAACAAACTTTTGAATGCACTAAGACAATGATGAGTCTGCAGTGGTTTCTTCTAATTAAATCTTATGGAGAAGCCGTTTTTGATCAGAATGTGAC
>NZ_CAMYKH010000018.1:0-5130 GCF_947258935.1 uncultured Muriicola sp. | reverse complement strand
TTTGGACAGCAGATCAAAAAAGACCCGAAATTACAATTAGCTGTTACCCCCATGTCTAATATTGTATGTTTTCGCTTTGTGGATAGGGGTGCATCTCAGGATCGCTTAGATGAGATCAACCGAAGGATAAGACAGGAATTGCTGCAGGAAGGTAACTTTTACATTGTTCAAACCATGATTAAAGGAGTACACTTTCTTAGAACTACCATCATGAATCCGTTTACGACCATGGTCCATCTTAAAGAATTGCTCACCCTTATAAAACGCAAGGGAGATGCTATGATCATTGCATAGATTCGAGAACCTGCTGTTCCGTAGCTTTGTTTGAAAAATTTATAGCACATTCTATTAATGCCAGATGAGAATAGGCCTGTGGAAAATTACCCAACAGTCTTTTAGTCTTAAAATCAATGTCTTCACTAAAAAGACCTAAATGATTGCTATAAGATAATAGCTTATCAAAAAGGGCCATCGCCTTCTCTTCCTCTCCAATTTTGAACAGACTATTGATAAACCAAAATGTGCAGATAGTAAAGGAAGAGGAAGGTAGTCCGAAATCGTCCTCATTCTTATATCTATACAACAAGCCATCGTTGCTCAGTTCGCGTTCAATGGCTTTTACCGTGCTCACAAATTTTGGATCTTTTGCCGGGATAAAACCGTAAGATTCCATCAAAAGTACAGCGGCATCTAAATTAGGAGAACCGTAAGATTGTGTAAAAGCTTTCACTTCATCATTCCATGCGTTGTCCATGATGTCTTTTTTGATCCTTTGTTCCAAAAGGCTCCACTTTTCTATTTTCCGTGATTTGCGGAAGATCCTGGCTACCTTGATGGCACGGTCAATGGCGACCCAGCATAACACCTTTGAAAAGGTAAAATGTCGGTCCTCAGAACGGAACTCCCAAATCCCCTTATCTGGTTCTTCCCAGTGTTTGGCAACGATCCAAACAATTCCTTTTGTAATACCCCATAGTTCTTCGCCATTTTCAATATCGGTACTGTGTTTATTCAATTGTTCGTAGAGCACATCCATCAAAATACCGTAAATGTCGTTTTGCCTTTGTTGGTAGGCTGCATTTCCTATCCTTACGGGTTTCGATCCCTTATAACCACTTAAATGGTCCAGAGTTTTTTCTGTTAATTTCTTTTCCTTGTTGATCCCATACATGATCTGCAGCTTCTCATCCTTATCTGGAATAATATCTACTATAAATTGCAGGTATCTTCTGGCCACATTGGTATGTCCAAGATCTGCCATCACCTTGATCGCCATAGACGCATCTCGGATCCAACAAAAACGATAATCCCAGTTGCGGACCTCTCCAATAGTTTCCGGCAGGGAGGTTGTAGCTGCCGCAAGAACCGCCCCCGTCTTGTTGTAAGTGAGTAATTTCAGTGTTATAGCACTGCGGTTTATCTGGGCATTGTATTTCTTATAATTGGGGGTCTTATTGCTCCAGTTTAGCCAGTAGACCTTTGTCCTTTCTAGTTCAAGATACACTTTGCGCGTACTTGGTTGAAAGATCTTTTCATTGTAGGCAAGTAGAAAATAACCATTTTCTGTGATCTCCATTTCTCTTCCCTCTACAATAGCATTCTTATTAAAGGAGGAATAAAGAAAAACCGTTTCGAATTTTTCGCCCTGAGTTAAACTCACGATGAATTTCTTTTTTACATAGGTAAGGGTCTTCCCTACAGCGTATGCCAGCTTTGGTTCATAGTGAACACTAAAACTTGGTTTGCCAGATATGTGTTTTATAAATCGGGCTATTTCTGGAGGGCCATAATACGCATTTACTCCTTTGTAATAACGAGGCATAAAATCGTGTACCTCAAAGATATTATCTCCATCACTGAACCTGGTAATAAGAACAGCGGTGTGTTTTTTGTATCGTTGTTTTATGGTATATGAAGGTGCCACTTTTATCCCGAAACTTCCTCCCTTTTGTTCATCGAGTAACTTGGCAAAAACGGAAGAAGAATCAAACTCAGGAAGGCAACACCACTCAATTGAACCCGTTTTTGAGACAAGTGCCGCACTTCTACAATTTCCTATAATTCCATAATCTAAGTTATCCATAAATGAGAATCTGGTAAAAATTTTTGATTCATTGCAATTGCGCCACAATTTGACGAAATTTAGAGAAATTAAAGCTAAAAGGAGTTAAAAACATTCATTTTATGGCTAAAACTATCATTATCTCAAATCGGCTCCCTGTTCAGTTGCAAATTGACAATGGATCGATCAATGCTATTCCAAGTGTGGGCGGTTTAGCTACAGGAATGAAATCTGTTCATTCTGAAGGGCAAAGCCTGTGGATAGGATGGAGTGGCCTCACTGAGGAAGAGATTCCCCCTGAGCTCGAAGGTAAGATAGATGCGGCCCTGGCCAAACATGGGTCTTCTAAAGTAAAACTAACCACAGAAGAAGTGGATGGGTTTTACTACGGTTTTAGCAACCGTACTATTTGGCCTCTTTTTCATTATTTTCTTGAATATGCAGAGTTTGAACTGGCCAGTTGGAATACCTATAAAGAAGTGAATCAAAAGTTTGCAGATGCCATACTGAAGGAAGCCGGGGAAGATGATATCATATGGGTTCATGACTATCAACTTATGCTTGTCCCTCAAATGGTCCGTGAAAAACGCCCTAATATTTCCATTGGTTTTTTCCTGCACATTCCTTTCCCTTCCTATGAGATCTTCAGAACACTACCATGGCGGGAAGAAGTATTAATGGGTATACTGGGATCGGACCTTATTGGCTTCCATACATACGACTATGAGCGGCATTTTCTTAGCTCTGTTCGGCGTATATTAGGATTAGAAGTTAGCTTTAATGATATATACTCGGATGATCGTGTTGTAAAAGTAGATTCCTTCCCAATGGGGATCGATTATGCGAAATTCAGTGAAGCCGCTAAACAACATAAGTCGCTTTCAAAAAAAGACCAGTCTGAGCTTCAAAGGAGACTCAACAAACACAAAGAAGCTTCACCCGATGCTAAATTCCTGCTTTCAATAGACCGTTTAGACTATTCTAAAGGCATCGCAAAGCGGCTAAATGCCTATGAATATTTTTTAAAAAAATATCCCCAATACAAGGAAAAGGTCCGTCTTATAATCCTTGCCGTTCCATCCAGATCCAATGTTCCTCAATACAAATTATTGAAAAAAGAGATCGATGAACTGGTAGGCAGGATCAATGGAGAATTGGCTACTGTTAGCTGGACACCCATTTGGTATTTCTATCGTTCTATGCCCTTTGACAACCTTATAGATCTGTATACTTCTTGTGATATCGCCTGGCTTACTCCTATCCGGGATGGGATGAACCTTGTGGCGAAAGAGTACATTGCAACTCGTACAGATAAAACAGGGGTACTGATCTTAAGTGAGATGGCAGGATCGGCAAATGAAATGAACGAATCCCTGCTGATCAATCCTAATAATTTCGAGCAAATTGCGGATGCCATTCACAAGGCGATCCAAATGCCTGTTGAGGAACAAAAAGAAAGAAATACTGTGTTGCAAAAAAGGTTGGAACGTTATAACGTAGAAAAATGGGCCAATGACTTTATGCGATCGCTTACCTTACAAAGCGATAAGGACCCAACCTATGTAACCAGGCGTTTATCTTTAGATCTTACAAACACCATCATGAAACATTACCGGGATGCGGAAAAGCGACTACTCTTTTTAGACTATGATGGTACCCTGGCCGGGTTTCACACTGATCCTCAGAAAGCAGCCCCCGATGCCGCATTATATGAGCTGATAGACAACCTAGCTGCCATGGAAAATACAGATGTATATCTTATCAGCGGACGCGATAAGGAAACCTTTGAGCGCTGGTTCCTAAAGAAAAAATACAATATGATCGTGGAGCATGGAGTATGGCTTTCTGAAAAAGGATCGGATTTCACAATGCTGGAAAATGTGAAGAAAGATTGGATGGAAAAGATTTTGCCAGTGCTAGAGTCCTTTGTTGACAGAACTCCCGGAAGTTTTATAGAGGAGAAGAACTATTCCCTGGCATGGCATTACCGAAATACAGATCCCGACTTTGGGCAGAAGAGGGCCTCAGAATTAAATACGGTCTTGCGTAGTCTAATTGCAAACGATGATCTGAGTGTATTGAATGGTAATAAAGTAATGGAGATAAAAAGTAGCAATGTGAATAAAGGAAGGGCCGCAATGCGTATTTTTACTCAGGAATCTTATGATTTTGTGTTTGCCATTGGAGATGACTGGACAGACGAGTTCATGTTTCAGGAATTACCAGAGACAGCGGTGACCGTGAAGGTGGGCAGACAGAAAACACAAGCCAAATACTATCTAGACAGCATAAAAAATGTACGCGACTTACTCAAACGGTTTACAGAATAAAAAGTGTAAGTATCTGAGAATACTTCTGGTGCTAATTATAAGTTCATGTTCCTTTGCAAGTTCTGCCCAGACGAATACGGAAGTATTTGTGGTTAATATCGAAACTAACTCAGAAGGCATGTTTTTTAATACTTTACAGAACATATCTAACAATCCCGGATATGACAATCAACCCTCTTTCTACAATGACAATCTGATATTATTCTCCTCTACACGTACCGATCAAACCGATATTGCTGCCTACGCCCTGAACAAGGATAGCTTGCAATGGAAATCTGAGACAAAGAATGGCAGTGAGTACTCTCCATTAAAGATCCCGGAGAAAAGATCTATTTCGGCGATCAGACTAGATACAGACGGCACCCAGTTGTTGTATGAGTATGACTATATTACAGGATCGGATAAAGTGCTGCTGAAGGATCTGAAAGTAGGATATCACCTTTGGTATGATGCTAATATCCTAATCTCCTCCGTATTAATAGACAATAGAATGGACCTTGTAGTTTCTAATATAGAGGATGATACCAACTATACCTTTCAAAAAAATGTAGGGAGGTCGCTTCACAAAATCCCAAACTCTAAGCTTATAAGTTTTATTAGTAAAGAAGGAGAAGTTTTGGAAATAAAATCGATGGATCCTATTTCAGGAGCCACAAAAAAAATAGCTTTGTTGCCTCCTGGAGTTCAGGACATATGCTGGTTGATAAATGGAACCATCCTGGCCGGTAATGACAACCA
>NZ_CAMYKH010000017.1 GCF_947258935.1 uncultured Muriicola sp. | reverse complement strand
TATTTCAAGGTATTGGGCAACTTTGATCTTGGTGTAAACTATACCTATGCCGAAATTGACTTTGACCAGGCGGCTTTCCCCGATTTCAGGACTAATTTTAATACACCCAACCATAAGGTAAAGGCTTCCTTCGGAAATACAGAATTATTTAAGAATTTTGGCTTTAATGTGAACTACAGATGGAGCGATACTTATTTCTGGCAGGCCACTTTTGCAGACGGGCAATTACCCTCTTTCACCGTTCTGGATGCTCAGATCAATTATGCCGTGCCGGACATCAAATCCATTTTTAAGCTGGGAGGATCCAACATCCTGGGGCAAGAGTATTTCTCGGCCATAGGTACAGGAGCTGTGGGGTCCATCTTTTACGTGAGCTGGACGATAAACCCTTAAAGGGCAGCATAAAGCAACTAAAAAAGCACCGGAATCCCGGTGTTTTTTTTATGTGAAAAAATCAGGGCAAAGCCTTCCTATTTACAATGTGAAGATATATCTTTGCAGCCGGAAAAAAGCGCGTAGTGAAGTACATCAGCGCGACTTATTTTCTCTTAATTCGAAATAAAATAGTAGAAGAATGGCTAAAGTAACTGGCAAAGTTTCTCAGATTATCGGACCGGTGATCGACGTAGAATTCGAATCGGGATCCGAACTCCCGAACATCTATGACTCTTTAGAAATTACAAAGAGCGACGGAACACTTCTTGTTCTGGAAGTACAATCTCATATAGGTGAAAATAGCGTAAGAACTATTTCGATGGACTCTACCGATGGTTTGAGTAGAGGTGTTGACGTTGTTTCCACAGGAAAGGCAATTCAAATGCCCATCGGGGAAGATGTTTACGGTCGATTATTCAACGTAATTGGGGATGCTATTGACGGTATGCCAAATCTACCTAAAGAAGGAAAGAATGGCTTGCCCATTCACAGGGAAGCGCCTAAGTTTGAGGACCTTTCTACTTCTACAGAAGTGCTATTTACAGGGATCAAAGTAATTGACCTTATTGAACCATATGCAAAAGGAGGAAAGATCGGTTTGTTTGGAGGAGCAGGAGTAGGAAAGACCGTATTGATCCAGGAATTGATCAACAATATTGCAAAAGGCCATGGTGGTCTTTCGGTATTTGCCGGAGTTGGTGAACGAACCAGAGAAGGGAATGACCTTCTTAGAGAAATGCTGGAGTCTGGTATTATAAAATATGGGGATG
Organism: uncultured Muriicola sp.; assembly: GCF_947258935.1. Lineage (GTDB taxonomy): Bacteria > Bacteroidota > Bacteroidia > Flavobacteriales > Flavobacteriaceae > Muriicola. The sequence continues at coordinate 81,027 of NZ_CAMYKH010000017.1, read as the reverse complement.
AATTTCTTCATTCCATGGAAGAAGGTGGCTGGGACCTTTCTAAGGTAGATAAGAAAGCCATGAAACAATCTAAAGCAACTTTTGTCTTTGGACAAATGAATGAGCCTCCGGGAGCACGTGCACGAGTTGCACTTTCCGGACTTACAATTGCTGAATACTTCCGTGACGGAAGCGGGGAAGGACAAGGAAAAGATGTACTTTTCTTCGTAGATAACATCTTCCGTTTTACACAGGCAGGTTCTGAGGTATCGGCCCTTTTAGGTCGTATGCCTTCTGCGGTAGGATATCAACCAACCTTGGCTACTGAAATGGGTGCCATGCAGGAAAGGATCACCTCTACAAAAAGAGGATCTATTACTTCTGTACAAGCGGTGTATGTTCCTGCTGATGATTTAACGGATCCGGCACCTGCAACTACATTTGCTCACTTAGATGCTACTACCGTATTGTCTCGTAAGATCGCGGAATTAGGTATTTATCCTGCGGTAGATCCATTAGATTCTACCTCAAGAATTCTAACAGCAGAAGTATTAGGAAAAGAACATTATACGTGTGCACAAAACGTAAAAGAGTTATTGCAACGATACAAAGAGCTTCAGGACATCATTGCCATTCTGGGAATGGAAGAATTATCTGAAGAAGACAAACTGGCTGTAGGACGTGCAAGAAGGGTACAACGTTTCCTTTCACAACCTTTCCATGTGGCTGAGCAATTTACCGGAATCCCGGGAGTCTTGGTAGATATCAAGGAAACCATTAAAGGATTCAATATGATCATGGATGGTAAATTAGATCACCTTCCGGAATCTGCCTTTAACCTAAAAGGGACCATTGAAGAGGCTATAGAAGCTGGTGAGAAAATGTTGGCTGATGTATAATATCAAGCGGCCCAACAAAGATCAGTACCAGTAAAATTTAGAAAGCGAATAATATGCATTTAGAAATAGTATCTCCAGAAGCCACCCTATTCTCAGGCGATGTTACTTCAGTAACGGTTCCCGGTGTTAATGGGGAGTTCCAAGTATTGGATAATCACGCCCCTATCGTTTCCCTCTTACAGGAAGGGAATGTGAAAATAGGTGGTGAGGTGAGCATTTTTGAGGAATACGCCTCTAAATTTATCAAAAGCACTGAAGGAAAGACGGCCTTGCCAATTTCCAGGGGTACTATGGAGATGAAGGATAACAGAGTAATTGTCCTTGTAGATTGACGACTTAGATCTCTTAAAAAAAAATTACAGTACAATTAAATACCAATCCCTCCCATCAGATTGGTATTTTTTTTTGGTGGTGAATCCACATGCCAAATGAGCATTTAAAGACCTTTTGTTTCTTCCATCTACTTCTGTTACGATCAATTTGAAAGTTGAGCTTAGAGATTTTTTCATAGTCTTATATAATCTCCGGAAAACACCTTGTCCTCTGTATGCCTTATCAATACAGATCTGTCCCATAATGATAAAAGATTCCTCATGAGGAAGTACTACCTTCAATTGTTCTAGCATGGATAAAAGTATGGGGATCTCTCTAGAAAAGTCGGGATGCATACAGAGCGCATAACCAATGACCCTCCCTTTATCCTTTGCAATGATATGAGGACAAACGGCATTCATTCTCTCCAACAGATCAAACGTGTGAGAAATGGTTACAAAACCTTCCTTTTCAATTTCTTTTTCCGTGAGATAATCAGGAAGATTTTGTTTCTGGAGCACAAGTATTTCTTCCAGTTCTTCTTTATTAGTTACGCGGGTATACTCAACTGCCATGTTAAACAGGAATTTTAAGTGGCTGTTTCCATAAAGTAAGATAGCATTTATTGTTGTAAATGCTACATTTGTGGCATGACAGGGTTACCAAAGAAATTGAATCAAAAACTTCAGGAACGAAGTACAAGGAATGCACTTCGTGAGCTACAGGCTGTTTCAAGAAAAATCGACTTTGTCTCAAACGACTACCTTGGAATGGCCAGGGATGAGGTAGTTTTTCATGGAGCTCATAAATTATTAATAGACCGGGGAATCATTCAAAATGGATCTACGGGGTCGAGGCTTCTTTCCGGGAATAGTGTCTTGTACGAGGAAACCGAGCAATATCTTGCAGAATATTATAAAGCGGATGCAGCCTTGATATTTAATTCTGGCTACGATGCCAACCTCGGTCTCTTTTCATCAGTTCCTCAAAGGACAGATGTGGTGGTCTTTGATGAATATATCCACGCCAGCATGCGCGATGGCATCCGGATGGGAACAGCCAAGAGTCTGAAATTTAAACACAATGATCTGGATGATCTTACCAGTATCCTTCAAAGAGTTAGAAAGGATTCGGATAAGGGTACCGAATGCTATGTAGTTACGGAAGCTGTCTTTTCTATGGATGGAGATAGTCCGGACCTGGAAAGACTCACTGCGCTTTGTAAGGAATATCAATGTAAACTGATCCTGGATGAAGCTCATTCCATACAAGGAGTAGATGACACCGTAGAGGATCATTCCAAGAAAGAATTGAGAGACAAGGTTTTGTTTGCGCGTATAGTAACCTTTGGAAAAGCGATGGGGGTGCAGGGATCTGCCATTCTGGGAAGCAACGATCTAAAGAGCTATCTGCTCAATTTTGCCAGAAGTTTTATCTATACAACCGCCCTTCCACCTATTATCGTTGCCTCCATTCTTACTGCTTTTCGAACGATTGAAACTGCGAAAATAAAAGAACGCAAGAAAGGTTTGAAGGAAAATATTGGGATCTTTAATAAGGAGATATATAATCTAAAGCTGGGTAATTCCTTTATTCCCAGTACTTCTGCTATCCATTCCTGTATTGTTCCTGGCAACTCAGAAGTCAAGAAGATCGCAGCTGTTATACAGGAGAAAGGATATGATATACGACCTATTTTATCACCTACCGTTCCTGAAGGCCAGGAGCGGCTGCGATTTTGTCTTCATAGTTACAATACAGAGAAAGAAATAAAGGAAGTATTGAGTATATTGGCTAGTTCCATTAATGCAGAGTTTTATGTCTGATAAATTCTATACCCTTGGTGCCTTTGAATTCCCTGCAGATGTTCAGGTAATTAAGGGCAGACTCGAATCCGAAGGGATCTTCGTGTATTTAAAAGATGAAAACTTCCTTAATACTGATCCTTTGGTAAGTCAGGCTATAGGCGGTGTAAAACTACAGGTATATACGAAGGATAAGGATAAGGCCATAGCGATCTATGATCAATTCAGGAGATATGCCATAGATGAAGAAGGAAACCCTATTACCTGTCCTAATTGTAAGGCACAGCGGTCAGAGGTTTATTACACCAGGAAAGGGATCTTTAATAAGCTGTTTCCCTTTTTCGAAAAGAAAAAATATAAATGTCTGAACTGTCAGATGATTACCCAACCTTCCTGATCTATGAAACGAATCTTTGTTACAGGAATTTCCACGGAAGTGGGGAAGACCATTGCATCAGCCATAATTACTGAAGCCCTGGAGGCAGATTACTGGAAGCCCATTCAGGCAGGAGACCTGGAGCATTCAGATAGCCAAAAGATCGCGCAACTGATCAGCAATAAGAGAACGGTCATCCATGAGAATAGCTATGCTCTAAAAACACCCATGAGTCCCCATGCAGCAGCGGATATAGATGGGATTTCAATTAAAATTGATAATATAATTGAACCGAGAACGGAAAACCATTTAGTAATTGAGGGAGCAGGAGGCTTACTGGTGCCCCTAAACGATAAAGCAACCATCTTGGATATTATTCGACCAAATTACAAGGTAATTGTAGTGTCCAGACATTATCTGGGGAGCATCAATCATTCCTTGCTGACTATAGCGTGTTTACAAAAATCAGGGTTTGATGTTACACTTCTCTTCAATGGGGAAGCCCATCCAACAACAGAAAATGCCATTCTTAAAAAAACCGGTGTCCGTTCCCTTGGGCGTATTCAAAATGAAACATCCATCAACAAAGCTGTAATAAAGAGGTATGCTGATGCATTCAGATCTTCTTTGCTGTCACTCTAATCTTTGATGTATTTCAGCATTGTCCACTGTAGCTAAAACCGAATAATGGGCGTTTAAATATTGCACCATATATGCATTTTCCTCTACCTCGTCCTGATCAAAAATACGACGCCCTTTCCTTGTAACAATAGTTTTTGGACTTAACTCTTCCATAATATATCGCAACTCTTCCATTGATGTTTTCCGGGGATTCTTATATGCCGAAAACATTTCATCCTTGCAAAGATTACTGGGATGAGTAGCTGCTTTGGTTGGCGGATTTACCCCTAATACCCAATAGCCTATATGGTAGCCTAAAAATAGAATATTTTCCGTATCCAGATCATAATGATTTATGTATTCAGGAACAGCAAATCCTTCACCGTTATAAAAAGTTCCTCTCTCCAATTTGTTCCTGGCAATATTGAAATACTCCAGATAGCTTTCTGCAGGAAGTGCCAATAAAAGAAAAAAGATATAAGTGCGGTAATTGAACTTTCCTGAGAATGAAATCTTACTGAATACAATTACCACAGGGATTATAAATATCGGAAACAATTGAATGAGATAATGACTGTTTATTCTACCTCCTTTAATAAATGAGAGCAGTACACCAGCTGTTGCTGCGATAATAAGCAACATTCCGCGTTTTCGGATATCGAGATATTTTTTTTTCCAGGACCATAGAAAAAAAATAATGATTAGCAAGCAAATCGGGGCAAGCCTCATCGGAGAATAACGCCTTGCGGCGGCATAATCCAAAGGGGCAATAAATACGGATTCCCACCACAATTCAAGATTATTTTGAAGATAATATGGGAGCAGGGTCAAAAAAACAATGAGCAGTATCCCTATTCCAAAAAGACCGGTATTCCTTAAGCTCTTCCAATATGCTTTAGACTTTGTAAAATCATAAAATACAAAGAGTCCGATAAAAAGAATGGCGTATGCCAAATTGAGCTTGGACATAAGGCACATTCCCATCAACAAGCCGGCATTTAAAATGGCCACAGGATTTTTATGTTTTATGAGCAGGTAAAAAGCAGGCATAAAAAACGCCATGCAAATGTGTTCGGACATTACTCCCTGTATGCTTCCAAACATACTCAGGAGCATTACACATATGTATGCTGCAACGAAACCATTCTTTTTTGTGGATATTAGTGCGCCAGATTTATAGGTATAGAATGCTGTGATCGCCACTAAAACTGTACCCATAAAGCGAATGGCAATAAAGCTTTTGCCAAAAAAGTAAATGATCCCTGCAAAGAATAAAAATGTTATTGGTGGCTTTACGTCCCAGAGTTGGGTGTATGGCAGGAATCCATCTACCCAGGACTGGCCTATAAGGATAAATGTACTTTCATCCCTGTCTACATAATCCCTGAAGAAAAAGGGAAGTCTGATGAAAAGGGCGAGGGCAAATAGTAAAAGAAATACCGCTGTTCCCTTAAGTTTATTGTAATTTGGAGTAAGAGATGTTATAACTTTGTCTAGCATTAGCAGCGGGGATTTCTTCCCGGGACTGCAAGATAGATAAATCGGTGATTTAGTGAAATCGACAGGCTTGAAAAAACTTTCAGAAAGAGACAAAAAACACCTTTGGCACCCCCTCACGCAGCATAAATTACATCCGGAAATGTTGGGGATCATAAGAGCAAAGGGATGCATCTTATACGATGAAGACGGCAGAGAATATATAGATGGCATTTCATCCTGGTACACCTGTATGTATGGGCATTGTAATGATTATATCCTGAGCCATGTAAAAAAGCAAATGTCTGAGTTAGATCAGGTTGTTTTTAGCGGATTTACACACCAACCTGCCGTTGAATTATCTGAAGCGCTCATTAAGATTCTGCCGGAGAATCAACAGAAGTTGTTTTTTTCGGACAATGGATCCACCGCAACGGAAATAGGCATTAAAATGGCCTTGCAATATCATTTTAATCACGGGCATAAACGCAATGTTTTGCTGGCTTTTGAAGAGGGTTTTCACGGCGATACTTTTGGAGCTATGTCTGTATCAGGACTGTCTGTCTATAATGGCCCTTTTGAAGATTTCTTTATTGATGTTGAAAGAATACCTGTGCCAAACTCAGACAATATTCAAGCCCTTCTTGCTCATTTAAAAACCAGATTACAAACTGAAGATATAGCCGGTTTTATTTATGAACCATTGGTTCAGGGAGCCGCTGCCATGAAGATGCATTCAGCAAGTGGATTAGAACAAATCCTGGGACTAATGCAAGAACATCAGGTGCTTACCATTGCGGATGAAGTAATGACAGGTTTTGGAAAAACTGGAAAACACTTCGCATCAGATTATTTGCGTATCAAGCCCGATATAATTTGCCTTTCCAAGGCACTTACAGCTGGCCTAATGCCAATGGCGATAACCACTTGTACAATGCAGGTATATAATGCCTTTTATAGTGATGAGATTGCCAAAGGGCTGTTTCACGGACATACCTATACAGCTAATCCACTCGCCTGTACTGCCGCAATTGCTGGAATTAGCCTGTTGCAATCTGATGAAATTCAAAAGAATATTAAAAGGATTATTACATCTCATCAAAATTTTGAAAAGGAAATTAAAAAACACCCTAAAGTTTTAGCCACAAGGCAATGCGGAATCATTTTTGCTCTTGATTTAAAGACAAAGACGGAACGTTATGGTAGCCTCAGGGATAAACTTTTTAAACACTTTATGGATAATGGGATTTTCCTTCGGCCTTTGGGAAATACAATTTACATCCTTGCTCCCTATGTTATATCCCAGGACGAAATGGAAAAAATTTACAGTGGGATCAGATCAGCCCTGAATTTGGTTTAAGACCATTGGGCCAGATAATTTTTTCGATGTGCTTTTCTAATAAGATATAGATCGTACCACAATCTAAAAAAGTAACTCAACCTTACCTTGGATTCTCCCTTGTCTACCCATCTTTTGACAGGGATCTCGTCCATACTTTTTAAGGCATTTTCTTTGCCGTAATGGCATAATAATCGGCTAAATAATTCAACATCAAAAAGCCACTTCGAAATAAATGGTTTTTTAAAGAGTATTTCTGAAAGCTCTGCCTTAAAAACTTTGCAACCACATTGTGTATCATATACCTTAACGTCCAAGATATTTGAAATAAAGGTCGCAATAATACGGCCAAAAAGAAATCTGGAGAACTTACGTTCAACAATAGAACCGATTATAAGGATACGGGAAGCAAAAACAAATATTTTTTGCTCTTTGATAGGAATTAAAAAGGAATAGCATTCTTCCAGAGAAGTAGCCAGGTCTGCATCCAGGTAGGCAAATACAGGGGCAATATTTTCCTGTTCACAGTACAAAACCCCTGCACGCACAGATGCCGCTTTACCTATATTTTTATCGTTATTAAGAATGGAAATCTGAGGTGTGAATTTGTTTTTAAGTGCTTCAAGATGCAAATGGGTTGGATCAGAAGAAGCGTCGTTTACAAAACAAATTATAACGTCTTTGTGAGTCTTTAGAAATGTGTCGAATTCAGCAACAGGAAGGCGTTCAAATTCGTTGTAACAAGGAATAATTATGGCAATTTCGGCTTGTTTCATTGGGGTGGTTGGCATTGATATTATATATTATTCCCAGTTATTCTCTAACAGATTTATTTCTTCATTCTCCTTGACGGTAAACATTATCTTGTCATATATCCAATTATACCCTTCGCCATCTCATCCTTTTCAATTGAAGTCCCCAGGAGTTCGATAAGCTGCTTGTTCTGGTTTATTTTTTGTTGCGCATATTCGCAGGGCTCCGCATTCTATAAAATTGGGGTTACCCCATGTCATAATGATGCAATAGAGAAATTAATTAGAACTAATAGGGTAAGACATCCACCAACCGGAACAACCCATTTCCAGTTGTTTTTCCACCAACTGGGTTGTAAGACTAATACATTATTCATTAATTTTTGTTTAGATTCAGTTCAATGAAGATAAGAACTTTTATTTTTGCCCGAAATATCAATTGCTTTGAACCCACCTATCGGAATAACTTCAATTTCTTCAATCTCGCCGCTTGGTACAGCAATGGACGCCACATGGCAACACTATCTTAATGGCCAGCATTTCTTACAACAAGAAAAGATAGGTAGCACAAAGGAATGGGTAGCCCGGCTTACTGCTAATGCTAAAAAAGAGATTATGCGGCTTCGAAATTCCAATAAAAAATACGAAGTATTGGATGATACTGTACTATTTGCCATTTATGCAAGCAGAAACGCAGTTCAAATAGCGGGCTGGGGGCCAGATGATAATTTTGGTGTGAATATAGGCTCTTCCCGTGGTGCTACGGGCGTATTTGAAAACTACTATCAGGGTTTTATCTCCGAAAGCAGAACAGTACCTATGGCATCTCCAAGCACCACACTTGGGAACATTTCTTCCTGGGTAGCACATGACCTGCAAACAACTGGTCCTGAGATCTCTCATTCTATAACGTGCTCAACGGCCTTGCACGCTTTGTTGAATGGAATAGCATGGATCCAAAGCGGAATGGCCGAAAAATTCCTTGTTGGAGGCAGTGAAGCACCCCTAACTGCCTTTACTATAGCCCAGATGAAGGCATTAAAGATCTATTCTCAAGAGACTGATGCCTATCCTTCAAAAGCACTAGATCTTACCAAGAAAAAAAATAGCATGGTCCTGGGGGAAGGTGCGGTAATGGCTTGTTTGGAAAAAGATGTTTCTAAAAGAAGTCTGGCTATTATTGAAGGTGCGGGATATGCCACCGAACTATTGGAGCATTCAGTGTCTATCTCTACTGAGGCAAAGTGTTTTCAGAGATCTATGAAAATGGCATTAAGTAGCCTTGAGCCAAGTTCTGTGGATGTAATAGTAATGCATGCTCCGGGGACAATCCAGGGGGATCTGTCAGAATATAAGGCTATAGAAAAGATTTTTGGTTCACATAAGCCCTTATTAACCTCAAACAAATGGAAGACAGGACATACCCTGGGTGCTTCAGGATTATTGAGTCTGGAAATGGCAATTCTAATGTTGCAACATCAGGTGTTTATACCTGTGCCTTATAACAATAAAAAAGCCGAAAGCAAAACTATTCGGAGGATCATGGTCAATGCCGTGGGATTTGGGGGTAATGCCGTAAGTATCCTGATAAAGCATCCACTCTAGAAGGATTTCGTGCAGAATAATGAACGATTGTTGTCACTATTTCAAAGGATTCTCTATTTTTGAACAGGCCTTAAATTAGCTGCATGAACGAAGAAAGACATAATTGGACCAAAGAGGAAATACTAGATATCTATAATCTTCCCATGATGGAGTTGCTTTATAAGGCGGCTACTATTCACAGAGAGCATCATGATCCTAATACAGTGCAGGTGTCTACGCTTTTGTCTATTAAAACAGGAGGATGTCCTGAAGACTGCGGCTATTGTCCACAGGCTGCCCGTTACCATACAGACATTGAAGGGAACGATCTAATGACCGTATCTCATGTAAAGGCCCAGGCATTGCGGGCGAAGGCTTCTGGGAGTTCGAGGGTATGTATGGGTGCTGCATGGCGAAATGTTAAGGATGGACCAGAATTTAACCAGGTATTGGAAATGGTTCGAACTATCAATAAATTAGATATGGAGGTGTGTTGCACCTTAGGGATGATTACAGAGAACCAGGCCAAACGCCTGGCAGAGGCAGGACTTTATGCCTATAACCATAATCTGGATACATCAGAAGATTATTATAAGGATGTCATTTCAACAAGAGCTTTTCAAGATCGTCTCGAAACCATAGATAATGTTCGGAAGAGCAACGTTACTGTATGCAGTGGCGGTATCATTGGTATGGGAGAAAAACTGGAGGACCGTGCAGGGATGTTGGTGGCCCTGGCTACTCTGAATCCTCAGCCAGAATCTGTACCAATAAATGCCTTGGTAGCTGTTGAAGGGACCCCCATGGAGGATATGGAACCCATTCCTATTTGGGATATGATCCGAATGGTAGCAACCACTCGTGTGGTGATGCCAAAGACACAGGTTAGACTTTCAGCAGGTCGCACAGAGATGAGTCGGGAAGGACAAGCCATGTGTTTCTTTGCCGGGGCAAATTCCATTTTTGCGGGAGATAAATTATTAACTACCCCCAACCCAGATGTGAATGAAGATATGGAGATGTTCAGGCTTTTAGGACTGCAACCTCAAAAGGCTTTCGAAAAAATGCCTCAACCCAAGACTCTGGATGAAGAGGAGTCGCAATATGAAGCAATTGGTGAACGCCCAAAATGGTCCAGACCGGGCCATACCATTGAAAGGAATGAATTGGCCAAGCAGAAATCAAAGTCTTCATAGATCTACATCGGTATAGTACTTTCATTGAGTTTTATTTACAGATAATTTCGATTTTTTACCTTTGATAAGTTGATTAAATGCGAACGTATTGAAATTAATTGAGATACCAAGAGTTACCACGCTTACCAAAGATCAGTTCTTAAAGGATTACTTACGGCCACAAAGACCGGTGGTCATAGAAAAGTATACCGAGGACTGGCCTGCGTATTCCAAGTGGAATTTTGATTACATCAAGGAAATTGCAGGGGAGAAAAAGGTTCCTCTTTATGACGACAGACCGGTGGACCATAAAGAAGGTTTTAACGAGCCACATTCCACCATGAAGATGAAAGATTATATAGATCTTTTGTTAAGAGAGCCTACAAATTACCGAATCTTTCTTTGGAATTTGATGAAAGAAGTTCCGGAACTTCAAAAAGACTTTTACTTTCCTGAATTTGGAATACCCATAATGAAGAACCTTCCAATGCTATTTTTTGGTGGTAAGGAATCACACACCTTTATGCATTATGATATTGACCTGGCGAATATTTTTCATTTCCATTTCGCAGGTAAAAAGGAATGTATTCTTTTCCCTCAAACCGAAAATAAATTCCTTTATAAGATACCGCATTCACTTATTACGCATGAGTCGATCGACTTTTCTAAACCAGATTATAAGGAATGGCCTGCACTGAAATTTGCAACTGGTTATAAAACTCAGTTAAATCACGGAGAAGTATTGTATATGCCCGAGGGTTATTGGCATTATATGAAATATATTACTCCCGGATTTTCTATGAGTCTTAGATCTGTAGCCAGAAATCCTCTTCATTTGAGCAAGGCAATATACAATGTGCTTTTCATGCGCTACTTTGACAACGGTATGCGGCGCTTACGTGGGCAGCAATGGATAGAATGGAAGAATGAACGGGCCATAGAACGCACAAAAAAAGTCATTAAATCAATGGCTTAGATGAAGATTCCGTCAATTAGGAATAAGTGTAAAAACTTGTTCATAGACCAAAGAACTTTCCCAACCACGGTACAAAAGATAGTCGGTCAGTTTTCTTTTTTGCACTTCTTTTTCTTTCCCTTTTAGTTGGTCCAGTTTCTTTTTCGCAAGGGTTTCAAGGGAACTTAGATAGGTGGAATCATCTAGTTCTCGAAGAGCAATTTTGATATTGATAGGTGAGATATTCCTTTTTTTTAGTTCCTGGGTTATTCGGATACGCCCCCAATGCTTATGATTAAATTTTCCCCGGGCATAATTACGGGCAAAGCGCTCTTCGTTGAGGTAGTCTTGTTGAATAAGATTGCCAATGATATGGTCTATTGCGGCTGGGATCATATTCATTTGCCTTAGTTTCATCAACACTTCCTGGTGGCACCTGTCTTGATAGGCACAGTAATATTCCAGTTTTCTAGAAGCTTCAGAAAGGGTATATGTAGGTCTTTTGAGCATTGATCAAAGGTACTAAAACAAAAAAAGCGACTTCTTTCGAAGCCGCTTTTTTTAAGTAATGTCCTTTCCGTCTTTGTCTTTAAAACGGTATTCAAGATATGTAAAAGCATCTCTTGGCTGGATCTTTATCCATTTCTTATGTTCCAAAAACCATTTGGAACGTATAGATGGAAATCCTTTTGTTAAGTAAGCAGCAATAAATGGATGCGTATTTAAAAATATCCCTTTATCCTTGGCTGTACTCTTCAAAATATGTTCAAGATCATCATTGATCTTTTCGATCAGCACAATGGGAGCTTCTACCTCCTGATTGCTACCACTGGGGTTTTCTTCCGTGGTTTTGATATTAACTTCCGGCCTTACACGTTGTCTGGTAATTTGAACCAAACCAAACTTGCTAGGGGGTAATATCTTATGCTTGGCTCTGTCGTCTTTCATCTCATTTCTAAGATGATCGAACAACTTTTTCCTATGATCAGATTTTACCATATCGATAAAGTCGATTACAATAATTCCTCCCATATCACGCAGTCGTAATTGCCTTGCAATTTCTTCTGCTGCCAGCATATTTACCTCAAGGGCCGTATCTTCCTGGGTATTGGCTTTATTAGATCGGTTGCCGCTATTTACATCAATAACATGCAACGCTTCTGTGTGTTCAATAACCAAATAGGCTCCTTTACTCATGGACGCCGTGCGCCCAAATGAGGTTTTGATTTGTCTTTCGATCCCAAATTTTTCAAAAATAGGAACGGTTGAACTGTACAACTTTACAATGGATTCTTTATCTGGTGCAATTTCATGCACATAATCCTTCAGTTGGGTATAAAGCGTTTCATCATCCACATGGATACCTGTGAAGGTATCATTGAAAACATCTCTTAAGATGGAAGAGGCTCTATTGACCTCTACCAATACTTTGGACGGAGTGGGTGCTTTATACAATTTCTTACACATTGCTGTCCATTTGTTCAGCAAGTTTTGAAGATCCTTATCCAGCTCTGCTACTTTTTTGCCTTCTGCAACTGTTCTAATAATAACTCCAAATCCTTTTGGCTTAATACTTTTAACAAGTCTCTTAAGCCGATTCTTTTCTTCGTTGCTTTCTATTTTTTGAGAAACAGAAACACGGTCGGAGAAAGGGACCATTACCAAATACCTACCCGCTATTGAAAGTTCTGAACTTATCCGGGGTCCTTTGGTGGAAATGGGTTCTTTTACTATTTGAACCAGAAGTGATTGATTTGCTTTTACCACATTATTTATGGTTCCATGCTTATCAATATCTTTTTCTAATGGAAATTTTTTTAGGGAATAATCTCTTAGTTTCCCTGTACTCACACTTTTAACAAACTTCAACATGGACGACAATTGAGGTCCGAGATCATGATAATGCAAAAATGCATCTTTCTCATAACCTACATTAACAAAGGCTGCATTTAGCCCTGTTACCGGTTTTCGAATCTTAGCGATAAGAATATCCCCAACATTGAAATTATGGTCGTTTTCATCTTTGTGAAGTTCAATGAGTTTTCCATCTTTTAATAAGGCAAAATCGACGGCAACGGAATTGGATCTTACGATTAATTCTCTATTCACCTGAATCAATTTATATTCCGCCTATGGCGGAATGGATTAAACATTAGTTGTTACAGGTTGTATTAACCCGTCGAAATCCTTTTTAGAATTTCTATGTCAATGAACGTATTAAAACGAAAAAGTAGTTACTGAAACTACTTCTTCTTGTGGCGGTTGGCTCTTCTGCGTTTTTTTCGCTTGTGTGTGGCCACCTTATGTCTCTTTCTTTTTTTACCACTCGGCATAAAACTCTGCTTTTATTTCGGTTATTATTTTACTTCTACGTTACTTTTAACTCCTTCAACAAAAACCTTCGCTGGTTTAAATGCCGGAATGTTGTGAGCAGGTATTTTGATCGTTGTATTTTTCGAAATATTCCTTCCTGTTTTTTCTGCTCGTGTTTTAATGATAAAGCTACCAAAACCTCTTAGGTAAACATTATCACCATTCTCAAGCGATGTTTTAACCTCCTCCATAAATGTTTCTACAGTGGCTTGTACATCACCTTTTTCTATTCCCAATTTTTCTGAGATCTTAGATACGATATCTGCTTTCGTCATGCTTGTATATACTTAATCTGTTATTTTTTCAGGCCTGCAAATATATAAATATTATTCATTCTTTTATCTTAAAGGACTAATTTTAAGTCTTTAATATCTTACTTTTGATCACATTCTTAGTATGAATACTTTTTCCAAAACAATCCTCCACTGGTATTCTAAATATAAAAGACCACTTCCCTGGCGAAATACAAGGGATCCGTACAAGGTTTGGCTGTCCGAGATCATCCTTCAACAAACAAGGGTAGCTCAGGGCCTTCCATACTACCAGAAATTTATTGAACACTATCCAACAGTGGACCAATTGGCCGCAGCTGAAGAATCGGATGTGTTAAAATTATGGCAAGGGCTGGGATACTACTCCCGTGCACGGAACCTGCATTTCACGGCCAAGACTATCACAACAGATAATAATGGTCAGTTTCCTGACTCATATGAAGAGCTGATACAATTAAAGGGCATTGGTGATTACACCGCCAGCGCAATTGCGTCTATTTGTTTTGGGGAGGCAAGACCTGTGGTAGATGGCAATGTTTATAGGGTATTAGCAAGGTATTTTGGCGTAGATCTCCCAATTAACAGCACTAAGGGAATAAGGTATTTTAAGAACTTAGCCATAGAAGTGATGGAGGCATCTTCCATAAGTGAGTACAATCAGGCGATCATGGAATTTGGCGCCCTGCAATGCACCCCGCAACAACCAGATTGTGAACATTGTCCGCTCAATTCGGGATGTATGGCCCTTCAGCAAACAAGAGTTGCCACCTTACCCGTAAAGCTCAAAAAGAATAAAGTTAAGATCAGATATTTTAATTACCTCATTTTTATTGACCAGCTTGGGAATACGAAGCTCAACAAACGAATTGGGAAGGGAATTTGGCAACATTTGTACGAATTTCCTCTGATAGAAACAGATACATTGATGGAGGAAACCGAAATGTATGGCAGGGTATCCTCCAGAGAAGAAAAGATAAAGGATATTGTATTGTGGAAAGAAGATCCTGTTGTCCATAAATTATCGCATCAGCATCTTATTACCAGGTTTTGGATCGTGGAATTAAAGGGGGAAATAAAAGGTGGAATTACTCTTGAGAGTCTTCCTAAATATCCTGTACCAGTATTGCTTGCAGAATTCCTAGATACATTTAAAAATTCGTACTTTTGGTCCAAATCAATATCATGAGTGGAACATTGAATAAAGTGATGCTTATAGGGCATCTGGGAGATGAAGTAAAACTTCATTATTTTGAAGGAGGAAATTGTATTGGAAGATTCCCAATAGCTACTAATGAAACCTATACAAATAAGCAAACCGGTGAAAAGGTGACTTCCACTGAGTGGCACAATATAGTAGTGCGTAACAAGGCTGCCGAGATCTGTGAAAAATACCTGAACAAAGGAGATAAGATCTATGTGGAAGGACGATTAAAGACAAGACAATGGCAGGGAGATGATGGCGTTACAAAATATACCACCGAAATACATGTGCAAGACTTTACCTTCCTTTCTACCAAACAGGAAAGTTCGGCAAATGAGCCACAACCTTCAGCCAAGAAGGCCTCAGCTGCCCCAAAAGGTCCCAAATCTGATAAAGCTGAACCACAAAGTTCTATGGCAACTTCCGAGCAGGATGACGATTTGCCTTTTTGATCTTATTAACTAACTGAATTGCACGTGGATCCGGATCCCATTCAATTATTATTAGGTTTTGCAGGTAACGAAACTCTTATAGTAATTAAGATCATTGTACTGATTGCTTTGTTGGCCTGCTCAGCGCTTGTCTCCGGGGCAGAGATCGCATTTTTCAGCCTTTCAATCACGGAACTTAAGGAGATACAGGATCGAAATACCTCCAAAGGTAGTATCGTCGTGAAATTACTGGAAAGGCCTAAGAAATTATTGGCCACCATTCTTATTGCCAATAACGCCATTAACATTGGGATCGTTCTTCTTTTTAGTGATATTGGCGACACCCTATTTGCTTCAATAACTTACCATATAATGGGTGTTCTTTCTATTCGCTTTTTATTAGAGGTAGTGGTTGCAACATTCCTTATTTTAATGTTCGGTGAAATACTACCCAAGATCTATGCAAATAGGAACAAGCTTATTTTCTCACATTTTATGGCGTATCCGCTTAAAGTTTTGGATTTCTTGTTAACCCCGCTTAGTGCTCCAATGCGCGCCACAACGATTTATATTTATGAGAAGTTTGGAAAACAAAAGACAAATCTTAGTGTAGATCATCTATCTCAGGCACTAGAACTCACTTCTGATGGTGATACCACTAAAGAGGAACAGAAGATCCTGGAAGGCATCGTTTCTTTTGGCAATACAGATACCAAACAAGTAATGCGGCCACGTATCGATATTTTTGCCTTGCAGGAAGTCATGAAGTTTCCCGAAGTGCTCGAAGAGATCAAAAAACATGGGTATTCTCGTATTCCAGTCTTTTCAGACCATATAGACAAGGTAGTGGGGGTACTTTATGTTAAGGACCTTCTTCCGTACATCGACAGAAAGAATTTTAATTGGATCACCCTTATACGCGAGCCTTATTTTGTACCAGAGAATAAGAAATTAGACGATTTGCTCCTGGAATTTCAGGAGAAGAAGAACCACCTTGCCGTTGTTGTGGATGAATATGGAGGTACTTCAGGGATAGTAACCCTCGAGGACATAATAGAAGAAATAGTAGGAGATATTAGTGACGAATTCGATGATGAAGGCCTGATCTATTCAAAACTAGATGACCACAATTTCGTCTTTGATGGAAAAACAACCTTAAAAGACTTTTACAAAGTGGCCAAAATTGAAAATGAATCCGCTTTTGAAGCACAAAAAGGGGAGTCCGAGACAATAGCAGGATTTGTACTGGAAATTGCAGGAAACTTTCCCAAAAAGGGTGAGAAGATCATTTTTGAGAACTTCCAGTTCGTGGTGGAGAGCCTTGATAGAAAACGGTTAAAACAGATAAAAATTACCTTGCCACATGAGGTGTAATTTCATATTTGTAGGAATATTATTTCTCTTATTCCTAAATGGGTGTAAAGAAGAGGTGCTGCCCAAACCCAAGGCCCAATTGCGTTTGGAATATCCCAAGGGCGAGATAAAAGTGGTGCAAACTGAAAACTATAATTTTCAATACAATAATCTGGCAACTGTAAAGGACCTTAAAAGATCTTCTCTTACCTTGGATTACCCTTCTTTAAAAGGCGCCATTTATCTTACATACAAGCCGGTAGAGAATAATTTGAACGACTTATTGTCTGATGCTCAAAGGTTATCTTATGAGCATGTGGCAAAGGCCGATAATATTCTGGAGCAAAAATTTATAAATGAAGATGCTCGAGTATTTGGAATGTTCTATGAAGTAAAAGGAAATGCGGCCTCTCAGGCTCAATTCTACGCCACAGATAGCACAGAACACTTTTTAACCGGCTCGCTGTATTTCTATGCAAAGCCAAATTATGATTCTATATACCCTGCGGCTGCCTATCTTCAAAATGACGTTCGAAGGATCCTGGAAAGCCTGGAGTGGCAGTAACGGTATAAAAATGCAACATTTCAGCAATGGACGGGACACAACTTTTAGCTTGTCATGATAAAATCAGGCCTTATATTCATAGGACCCCTGTCCTAACATCAAGGCTTATTAATGATTTTGTAGGTGCTGAGGTCTTTTTTAAATGTGAGAATTTTCAACGTATGGGAGCTTATAAAATGCGCGGGGCTACCCATGCCATTTTAAAACTCAGCCCCGAACAAAAGGCCCTGGGTGTAGTTACACATTCTTCCGGCAATTTTGCTCAGGCACTCTCCTTGGCGGCCCAGATCTTGGGAGTTAAGGCCCATATAGTTATGCCCACAACTGCTCCTGAAGTAAAAAAGAATGGGGTGAAAGAATATGGAGGGATCATCTATGAATGCGAGCCAACTCTTGAAGCAAGAAATGCCATGGCAGGGGAAATACAAAAAAAAACGGGCGCTACTTTTTTACACCCCTCTAATGATATTAATGTGATCCTGGGACAAGGAACGGCGGCCCTGGAACTATTGGAGGATTACCCAAACTTAAACACCATATTTGTTCCCGTAGGAGGCGGAGGATTAATCGCCGGTACGGCCATAGCGGCAACCGCTATGGGAAAGAATTGCCAGGTGATAGGCACAGAGCCTTTTGAAGTAGACGATGCCTATAGATCTTTAAAAAGCGGTAAAATAGAATCGAACCCAACTACCAACACCATCGCAGATGGCTTAAAAACTCAATTAGGAAGTAATACGCTGCCGGTAATTTTAAAACACGTCAAAACAATAGTTCGGGTTGAAGAGGAAGAGATAATAGCTGCCATGCGTCTTATTTGGGAACGGATGAAGATCATCGTGGAGCCTTCCAGTGCGGTGGCTCTGGCCGGACTATACAAAGACCGGGATAAGTATAAAGGTCAAAAGATAGGCATCATCATTTCAGGTGGTAATGTAGATCTGGGGAACCTCCCATTTTAATTCTCTGCTAACACCCTTTCGGCATTGGCAATACTTGTATTGATCTTTTCGCGAAGTTCGTTTACCTTTATTTCTTCCTCCTTTAACCAACCTTGTTTCTCAGCATTGAGTTCCTTTCCATTCATGATCTCTTCATAATCGAATCTTTTTCCAAAGTCCTGCATCCATATCATCATAGATTTATGAGCCCCCTGAAGATCTCGAATAGCCTTCAAATATTCTTTACCTACTTCAGTAGAATCTACTTTTGGTTTTAGATCAGCGATAAGATTGCTGATAGTACCCATTTTAGGCATCACCTCATCATGTACCGCCATTACCTCTTCCATTTGTGAAGGGAGCTCTTCTTTCTTAGGTTCGGTTTTACAAGAAACCAGGATTAAAAATAGGGACAAGAACACTGTGGTAGTTTTAAACGTCATTACAAGAATTTTTGTTAAGACAAAATTACAAAAGAGAGCTGTAAGTAATTCGGCAAAAAGCGTCATTTTTGCGAAAATTAAATCTAATATGGGTGATGTAAACCGTAAATGGCTGTACCTGATCGTTCTTTCAATTATTTGGGGAACATCCTACATATTGATCAAAAAAGGCCTGGAAGGTTTTACTCCTATACAATTAGGTTCAGTAAGAATTGTAATTACCTCCTTTTTTCTTTTTCTGGTAGGTTACCGATCTATCAGGAATATTTCAAAAAAGGAATGGTTCTGGGTAGGTCTTTCCGGATTGTTTGGAAGTTTTATCCCGGTATTTCTCTTTTCATATGCAGAAACAGAAATAGATAGCGGTATTGCTTCCATTTTGAATTCCCTGGTACCGCTTTTTACCATTATAATCGGATTTATGGCCTTTAAGATCGCCTTTAGCAGAAATCAGGTAGTAGGAGTATTAGTAGGCTTGTTAGGTGCCATTCTCCTTATTTATGTTGGTTCAGATATCAATCCCAATCAAAATTACTGGTATGCCGGTTTGGTTGTTCTGGCAACCATCCTCTATGCCTGTAATGCCAATATCATCAAAAGTAAGTTGCAGGAAGTATCTCCCATGGGTATTGCAGTTGGGAATTTTGTCTTTATGTTACCTCCGGCATTGATTTTACTTTTTTATTCAGGAGCCTTAAGCGCACCAGTGAGGGAAGGGACATACTTTATGAGTTCGCTTGGCTATGTGCTAATCTTAAGTATTCTAGGTACCTGCGTGGCTAAGGTTATGTTCAATAAATTAATACAGATCTCTTCCCCCGTTTTTTCAGTATCGGTTACCTATTTGATCCCAATTGTAGGTATTTTTTGGGGCCTTCTGGATGGAGAACTTTTTAGTGTTTGGCAGGTAGGCGCTGCAGGGATCATTTTAGGTGGAGTATATCTGGTCAATAAAAGAAAAAGCGTATCTCAACACTGAGATACGCTTTTTAACAAGTGTTTTGAATTATATTTTATTCGAAATCGGCATCAGTAACCTCAACATTGATCACCGCTTCCATCAATTTGAATTCTACCATCTGAGGCCCTAATTGACTCATTCTAACAGATGGAAATTTTATTCCATCTACTTCAGTATAGTCTTTTAGGAAAGCTTCCTGATTCTGTGTTTGTCCGTTCATAGAAGTTACCGAGGCTTCCTTAACTTTAAGTCCGGTCTCTACGTCATAAAAATAAGTAGTCTGTACAACAGTTCCGGGAACTTCAATTTTAATGGCCTCTTTGCCCTCTACCATTTCTGTGCCTGCCACTTTTGCTGCGGGATTGGCGGCAATGCGTTGTTCCGCAAAAATACCCAGAGATTGCAACATATCTTTTTGCATGTCTGGAGGAAGCGGTACATTGTTGGCTCCTTGCTTCATAAATAGCTCGTCTCCTTTTGCTACTACGCCGCCTACGGCAGACCCGTTCATATAGCTTATCTGTGCAAATTTGTCCTGAGTTCTTTTCTCCTCGATCTTTATTGTGGCACCCATGGCAGACCCTTCAAATACCAATTTCAACGATGTAACCTGAGCCACTTTGTCTTTCCCCCCGATAGCTTCAAAATATTTATCAATGATAGATTGTACAGTTACCCCTTCTGGAATAGCGGCCTCATAATTTGGTTTTTCAACGTCCTTGGCATATTTGTCAAAATAGAAAACAGGAATAGTCTTTCCATTAAAAGTTACTTTTTCTAAGTTTTCAAGGATTTCACTTCCCTTACCAGTGACAACTATCCTCGCATTATTTATTCCCACATATTTTTGTGCAGCTGCTTGAGCTTGTTCTGGAGTAACTGCGTTTATTTTTTCCAAATATGAAACGTAAAAATCCTCTGGAAGATTTTCTGTCATTATGTTTAAAGCAAATCTAGCAATGGTTTGAGGGCTCTCAAGGGCCATTACAAATTCCCCAACATATTCGGCTTTGGCAATTGCCATTTCCTGCGAATCAATTTTTTCTTCCCGAATTCGCTTTAATTGATCAATAAACACCACAATAGCACTATCTGTCACTGCGTTTCTCACACTCGCAGCGGCCCTAAATCTTGAAGCATATTTGTCTGCACCAATTCGAGACCCGGCTCCATATGTATATCCCTTATCTTCTCTTAAACTCCCATTGAGATAGCTTCTAAAACTACCGCCAAGTACCTTATTCGCCAACAATGCTGGAAAATAGTCGGGATCGGTCATTTTAAGATCAACTAAATTTTGAACTGCAATCTCTGACTGTACGGCATTAGGCATATCTACAAAGTTGATCTGAGTGTACTGTACATTATTCGGCTTGGAAATCGAGATATCTGGCGGACTAGCTTTTTTCCATGTTCCAAAGAGATCTGTTACTTGATTTTCTATCTTATTAAAATCTACATCTCCAACAATTGCGAGATAGGCATTCTTGGGAACAAAATAATTCCTATAATGAGTAGCTACATCGCTTAGGGAAACATTTTTGACGGTTTCTTCAGAAATATACTCCCCGTAAGGATGATTTATCCCGTAAGCCAAGGCATTTTCAACCCTTCTTGCAGCACTTGGAACATTCTTTTCATCAGCTTTTAGATTATCTAATAAGATGTCTTGTTCTTTCTTAAACTCTTCCTGGGTAAAATTAGGATTGATGGCAGCATCTGCGAGAAGCTCCATAATACGTTCTGAGTTTTTGGATAAGCCTGCGGCAGAAGCCCCATTGGCACTAAAATTGATCCTTGCGCCCATATAGTCAACTTCCTCATTAAAGGCATCTTTTTCAATAGACTTCGAACCTTTTCCGAGAAGGCTACCCATTAATTGGCTAACTCCTGCTTTTTCCCCTTCAAGGACAGGTGGATTATCCAGGGTGAGGGTGTAAGATACTCTTGGAAGTTTATGATTCTCAACAACGATTACTTTTAAGCCATTTGGCAATTCAAAGGACTGTGGTACACCAAGATTTATTTCAGGTGCAGCACCCGGCAATGGTTGCTTGCTTCTGTCTATCTGGGCATTTAGAGAAAATACGGCCAGAATGCATATACTAAATATTATATTTTTCATATTATTGATTTTCTTTTTCATTCTTTGGTAAATATTCAATTAAAATGCGTTGATTGGCATTCAAATATTTTTTAGCGACATCTCTAATTTCTTCCCGTGTTATTGATCTGTATAGATCAATTTCAGTATTGATCAGATTGGTGTCACCGTAAAGTAGATAATAATTTGCCAAGGAACCGGCAATGCCTTCAATCCTTGCATTACTATTTACAAATTGATTTTCAAATTGATTTAATAGTTTCTGATGATCGTATTCAGAGATTAATTCATTTTGGAGTTTGGCTATTTCTTCGTCGAATTCTATCACCAAAGCCTCAAGGCTCGTATCCCCTTGTGGAAGGGAAAATAAAGCATATATACCGTAATCTTCCTGACTTAAATTTACCGCCTGCACTACAAGCGCCATTTTTTTGTCATCGACCATTTTTTTAAATAGCTTAGAACTTTTCCCTCCACTTAGGTAAGTAGAGACCATATCTAGAACTCTTGCCTCTCTTGTTTTAAAGGAAGGAGTTCTATAGGCTGCTATAATTGCAGGAATTTGAATATTGGGATCATAGGATGTTGACTTTAATTCTGATGTAATGGGGTCCTCCTCAGGAAAATTTCGAATGATCTTTTCTCCTTTTGGAATTGGACCAAAATAGTCTTGGATCATTTTCTTGGTTTTCTCAATATCAAGGTCTCCTGCCACAATTAAGACGGCATTATTAGGCACATAAAATTTCTTATTAAAGGCCCTGAATTCTTCAAGTGTAGCCGCATCAAGATGCTCCATAGAGCCAATGGTAGTCCATCTATAAGGATGTTTTGTAAAGAGGTTTTTCTTCACTTCAGCCAAAAGATTTCCATAAGGCTGATTATCTACTCTCAGTCTTTTTTCTTCTTTTACTACTTCATTCTGCGTATCAACACCTATTTGTTCTATGACAGGATGTAGTAGTCTTTCAGATTCTAGCCAAAGTCCGGTTTCAATTGCATTAGACGGAAATACTTCGTAGTAATAGGTACGGTCATCATTGGTAGTGGCATTATTCTTTCCACCCACTGATGAAACAATTTTATCCCATTCTCCGCGATCCACGTTTTCGGTTCCTTCAAATAGTAAATGTTCGAAAAAATGCGCAAAGCCGGTTCGCTCAGGATCTTCATCCTTTGCACCAACGTGATAGGAAATCGAGGTTACCACAATAGGCGCAGTATTATCCTGATGCAGGATTACATGTAGCCCGTTATCTAAGTCGTATTCCTCATAAACAACCTCTTGGGCGTTGGCCGCAAGGGTCATAAAGAGAAAGGCAAAGGCAAGGCCTGTAAATCTTCTTTTTCTCATGTTTTTTTTTAATTTATTAATATGAAGTGTGTATAGAAAATTGGTACATTGTACTTCCCTAGTTGGGGCTTACAATTTTCCCACGTAAATATAAAGATTCCTATAGCTTTAACAAGAATTAACAGCAATATTAACGATAATTTCATATTTTGAGAGCATCACATTAACCAGATATACCGATGAACAGAGTAACCCTCCCAATTCGTTTTGGCATTGCCGCAAGTGGCAGTCTTATAGCATATTTTTTAATTCTTTCCCTTGTAGATCTACATACAAACGTCTTTTACAGTCTGTTTAATGGAGTCATCACGGGCTTTGCGATCTATGAGGCTATTAAATACTTTAGAATACAGGAAAAAGAGAAATTCACCTATGGCACAGGCTTTAAAGCCGGACTTGTTACCGGATTTGTAGCCACCCTTATTTTTACTATTTTCTTTGCCATCTATGCAACGGAGATAGATCCTGAGTTTTTAGAACATTTGTCCTCTCAATGGTTCAGCAGCTTTGAGAGTTTTGAAGCGATCGTATTCTTTACGGTAGCCATCATGGGCTTCGCTACTACCATAGTACTAACACTCAGTTTTATGCAATTATTTAAGTCGAGCAAAAACACTACTTCTTAATAAGGGATTTTGTTTTTAAATCGCTTGTGAATTCCCAATTTAGCAGTATATTTGCACCCTCCTAAAAGTTCCTTAGCATACATTAAGATGCTATTGCGCAATTAGGTTTAATCATTAATAGAAACGCTATGTATGCAATTGTAGAAATAGCAGGGCAGCAATTTAAGGTTGCGAAAGACCAAAAAGTGTTCGTTCACCGTTTAAAAGAAGAAGAAGGAAAGAAAGTTTCTTTTCACAATGTTCTTCTTTTAGAAGATGGTAAGAATATCACTATTGGCGCCCCGGCTATAGACGGCGCTGCTGTAGAGGCAAAGATCGTTAAGCACCTTAAAGGTGACAAAGTAATCGTCTTTAAAAAGAAAAGACGAAAAGGGTACCAAAAGAAAAATGGACATCGTCAGTATCTAACGGAGATCCATATTGAAGGTATTGTTGCTAAAGGTGCCAAAAAGGAAGCCCCAAAAAAAGAAGCTGTAAAGGTCGCTCCTAAAAAAGAAGCACCTAAAGCTAAAGCAGCGGCTCCCAAGGTAAAAGCTGAGGCTCCTAAAAAAGCAGCAGTTAAGAAAGCAGCTCCTAAGAAGGCAGCAGCTCCGAAAAAAGCAAAGAAAACTGTAGATCTAAGTAAAAATACCGTGGCAGAGCTAAAAGAAATGGCAAAAGCTAAGGGTATTGAAGGTATCTCTTCAATGAAGAAAGCAGATCTTATAGCAGCATTAAGTAAATAAGAAAAGAGCATTGCTCACAAAAATTTAGAATTATGGCACATAAAAAAGGTGTAGGTAGTTCCAAGAACGGTAGAGAATCAGAATCGAAACGATTAGGAGTTAAGATCTTTGGTGGTCAGGCCGCCGCTGCCGGAAATATTATCGTAAGACAAAGAGGCACTAAACATAACCCGGGTGAGAATGTGTATGCTGGTAAAGATCATACCTTACATGCACGAATAGACGGTCTCGTTAAGTTCGAGAAAAAAGCCGGAGGTAAATCCTTTGTTTCTATTGAGCCTTTTCAGGCATAAGAACACTTACCATAAAACAAATAAAAAAAGCTCTTGAATTCTCAAGAGCTTTTTTTGTAATCTAATATTTACTTTCTAATACCTGTAATAATCTGGTTTAAAAGGACCTTTCTTTGGAACCCCAATATAGTTGGCCTGATCTTCATCTAACTCAGTGAGTTCAGCACCTAAACGCGACAAATGTAGATGAGCAACTTTTTCATCCAGATGTTTAGGTAACATATATACATCGTTCTCATATTTCTTACTGTGTTTCCAAAGCTCAATTTGCGCAAGCGTCTGATTGGTAAAAGAATTACTCATCACAAAACTAGGATGACCTGTTGCACAACCGAGGTTTACTAGTCGGCCCTCGGCTAAAACAACGATATCCTTTCCATCTACAGTATATTTATCTACCTGAGGCTTGATCTCATCTTTGGTATTTCCATAGGTGCTATTTAACCATGCCATATCTATTTCATTGTCGAAATGTCCAATATTGCACACAATGACCTTATCTCTCATTGCACGGAAATGCTTTTCTCTGATAATGTCTTTATTGCCGGTGGCAGTAATAACGATATCGGCATTGGCGATAACTGTTTCCAATTTCTTTACTTCATATCCATCCATACAAGCCTGTAGGGCACATATAGGATCTATTTCCGTTATGGTGACTATTGCACCTGCTCCTCTAAAAGAGGCGGCAGTTCCTTTACCGACATCTCCGTAGCCCGCAACAACAACTTTTTTTCCGGCAAGCATAGTATCTGTAGCTCTTCTGATAGCATCTACCGCACTTTCCTTACACCCGTATTTATTATCAAATTTCGACTTGGTAACCGAATCGTTCACATTGATTGCCGGCATAGTAAGTGTTCCATTCTTAACGCGCTCATACAATCTGTGCACTCCTGTAGTTGTTTCCTCAGACAATCCTTTAATGCCCGCAGCCAATTCCGGATATTGATCTAGTACCATATTGGTCAGATCGCCTCCGTCATCGAGGATCAGATTAAGTGGTGCTCGTTCTTCACCAAAAAACAAGGTTTGTTCAATACACCAGTTAAATTCCTCTTCATTCATCCCTTTCCATGCATAAACAGGTATTCCCGCAGCGGCAATAGCAGCTGCGGCATGGTCTTGAGTAGAAAAAACATTACAAGAACTCCAGGTTACATCGGCACCAAGTGCCACCAATGTCTCAATCAAAACAGCCGTCTGAATGGTCATATGAAGGCATCCTGCGATGCGGGCTCCTTTAAGGGGCTGTTCTTTTTTGTACTCTTCTCTTAACGACATTAAACCCGGCATTTCAGCTTCGGCAAGTTCTATCTCCTTTCTTCCCCAGGCGGCAAGTGACAAGTCTTTCACTTTATAAGGTACATAGGGCATGGTTTTAGTGCTCATCTCTTTTTTTATTTTTACTTTCGTTAGCGTGCGGAAAACCGCTTTTTTTTCAGCCACAAAGATAGTAATAACTTAAAAATTCCCATGCCTCTTTACAAAACAATAACAGTTAGTACCGCAACCAGAGTTCATATTTGGGAGATCACTGAAAGCGAAAAAGACCTGGCAACGGGAATTTTTTTAACACCCCCTTGCCAGCAGCGTATAGATGGAATGAAATCTGAATTACACCGAAGGGGATTTCTGAGTATAAGACATTTATTGGCCTTAGAAGGATATCAGGATAGTGACCTGTTTTATGACAGCCTTGGTAAGCCACACTTGAAAGATGGGACCTATATTTCAATTACACATTCATTCACTTTTACAGGGATCATAGTGAGCACAGAGCTGCCCGTTGGGATCGATATTGAAAAACAACGCGAAAAGATCCTGAAAATAGCCCACAAGTTTACTCCAATAGCAGAGTATGGCTCTTTATCTGATCCTTTAAACCTGATTAGGAAACTTACAGTTGTATGGGGTGCCAAAGAATCGCTTTATAAGATCAGCTCTATTCTTGGTCTGAGCTTTCTGAATAATATCAACATTGAAGATTTTACAATGGAAGCGGGTGAAACCTCTGGTGTCATTACCTTAAATGGTGCTGTATCATATTTTAAGATCTATTTTCTGGAACTAGAAGGGTTTACCTGCGCATATGCATTAGAACCGGGTAATAGTCAAATCAGATCATAGTGAGTATGAGCCCCATCTTTGAATTTTTCCTCGACCCATATAAGAACAGGGAGTTCTCTCTAATAGTATTGGAAGCTATTGCATTTTTCTTTGGAATTGCCAGTGTGGTATATGCAAAAAAGGAGAATATTTTGGTCTATCCAACGGGCTTGGTTGCCACGGTGATCACCGTTTATCTTTTTTACATAGACGGCTTATTTGGGGATATGATGATGAATTTTTACTATTCCATCATGAGCATTTATGGGTGGTGGAATTGGGCCAGAGTGAAACAAAATAGGAAAGTAGTGCGGATCTCAAGGACCAATGTTAGGGAAAAACAAGTTGGAGTTGTTTTTTTCCTTCTTACCATGATGGTCACTTATGGGGTTTATAGACTATACGGCACCGAATTGAACTATACCAATTATGTAGATATTTTAACCTCTGGTATATTCTTTACCGCTATGTGGTATATGGCCAATAAAAAGTTAGAGAACTGGACACTCTGGATCCTGGCAGACATTATTACAGTGCCCTTATATGCCTATAGGGGGTGGGGCATGCTTTCCCTGCAATATCTTATCTTTACCGTTTTAGCAATACAAGGCTATCTTGCATGGAAGAAAGATTTAGACAGCACCCTTCAGACATCATCAAGGTAGTTCTGTATGGGCCCGAATCAACGGGAAAAACTACACTTTCAAAACAACTGGCAGCTCATTACAACACCCTCTGGGTACCAGAATATGCCAGGGAGTATTTGCAGGATAAATGGAACAAAGAGCAAAAGACATGTGAACCAGATGATCTGTTACCTATTGCAGAAGGACAAATGCGTTTGGAGAATGAATACACTACCAAAGTAGATTCCCTATTGATCTGTGATACTGATCTTTTGGAAACAAAAGTATACTCTGAGGCCTATTATCTGGGATATTCGGATCCAATATTGGAGAAATACGCCTTGCAAAATAGCTATGACCTTTACTTGCTAACCTATATAGATACGCCTTGGGTAAAAGATGATCTTAGAGATAAACCGGATGAGCGCGACAATATGTTTCTGTATTTTAAGAATACACTGGAAAAGCATCAACGGAATTTTATTACCTTAAAAGGCGACAATAAAGCGAGGCTCGCAACGGCCATACATACGATAGATAAATTATTAAAACATGATTGAGTTCTCCGAAAAGGATGTGAAACAACTTACCGGAAAAGGCATTACCAAGAAGAAGGTGGAAGATCAAATAAGGACCTTTATGGAAGGGATCCCCTTTGTTCATCTCCAAGCTCCTGCCGTGGTCAAAAATGGGATCCTAAAATTGTCGCCCAAACAGGAAAGCGCCTTTGTAGAACGGTTTAATAATTCAATCAAAGAACTTTCACTATTAAAATTCGTCCCCGCTTCCGGAGCCGCTTCAAGGATGTTCAAATCACTTTTTGAATTTCTGGATTCTTATGACCCCAAAGAACACACTGTAGCTGAATACGCGGCCAGTGCTGGAAATGGCGAAATACTCCACTTTTTTAAAAGTGTAACTAGCTTCCCATTCTATACTACGGTCTTAAAGAGAATTCAACAAAAGGATCTTTCTCTAGACAAGCACAAATACCTGTTTGTAAAGGAATTATTGAGTGAAGAAGGGTTAAACTATGGGTTTTATCCTAAAGGTTTACTGCCCTTTCACAAATACAGGGATCATGTAGCAACACCCTTTCAAGAACATTTATTTGAAGCTGCCCAATATGCCAGTGT
Source organism: uncultured Muriicola sp. (assembly GCF_947258935.1). Lineage (GTDB taxonomy): Bacteria > Bacteroidota > Bacteroidia > Flavobacteriales > Flavobacteriaceae > Muriicola. The sequence goes on along the minus strand of NZ_CAMYKH010000017.1, from coordinate 52,241 downwards.
TCAAGGAAAAGCTAATTTGCACTTTACTATTTCCGATCAGCACCAGACACTTTTTGACAAAGAGTGGGAAAACATAGGTTCAGAGTCTACTAAGGCCACTAATACGTATTTTAAGGTGGGCTATTCTTACCAAAAATCATCCACGGATACGATCGCCGTTACTCTGGAAAATGAGCCATTTAGAAATGAAGATGGCAGTTTGTTGTTCAGACCCGGAGGCCATGGAGCGCTTATCGAAAACCTGGATGAACAAGATGCGGATATCATCTTTATTAAGAACATAGATAACGTTGTAACACAGGCCAAAAGTCTCGAAAATGCTGCCTCTAAAAAGGTGCTTGCAGGGGTATTGTTGGAGGTTCAGGAAAAGGTATTCCGGTATACAAAAATGATTGATGATAATTCCTTGGACGGGGAACGTCTAGAAGCTATAAAGACATTTCTGGAAGAGGATCTCAATGTTCGTTTTTCTGATAATTATAATGGTTTCACCCTGGGGCAACAGATCGAGATTTTAAAAGACAAACTACAAAGACCACTTCGCGTATGTGGCATGGTTAAGAATGAAGGGGAACCGGGGGGAGGCCCTTATTGGGTAAAAGACAGGAATGGAAATGTGAGTTTACAGATCGTAGAATCTGCCCAGGTAGATCTTAACAATGATCACCAGAACAAAATATTCAAGGAAGCTACTCATTTTAATCCCGTGGATATTGTTTGTGGGGTAAAGGACCATAAGCGACAGAAATATCACCTATTGAATTACATAGATGAAAAACAAGGGTTCATCACACAAAAAACCAAAGAAGGAAAGGATCTGAAGGCCTTGGAACTACCAGGCCTGTGGAACGGAGCCATGGCTTACTGGAACACTATTTTTGTAGAAGTTCCTTCTGCTACCTTTAACCCTGTAAAGACCGTCAATGACCTGCTAAAACCTGCGCACCAGGCATAAGTAAGATAGTTGCACCAGGCGGTTTTAAATATTTATAGATATTCCGTTTCTAGCATGTATCTTTGCATCATCTCAAAGGGGTGCCTTTTTGGTGTTTGATCTTTGATCAGATTCTAGGTAGGCTGAGAGTACACCCAATGAACCTGGGCGGGTTATGCCGCCAAGGGACTTGTACTTTTCCAGAACAATTGGTTTAGTGCAAATTTGAGAAAGATTCAAACCCAGTTTCGTTTCTTTCCAAATGGGTTACCATCAATTTTTGAAACCTGAATAATTATCCCTTTTATTCACAACCAATATTGAATGAAACGAGGATTATTATTTTTATTACTGGCAGGTTGCATAACAATTTTTCGTGGTCAGGAACAGCCCAAAGATTCGGTTCAGGGCACGAAGATCATACTTGATGAGGTTCTAGTCTCATCTATAAGGGTTACCAAGGAATCTCCGGTGACATTTTCCAATCTTACCAAGAAAGAATTAAGTTCCAGGAATCTGGGACAGGATATACCTATTCTCCTAAATTTCCTCCCATCTGTAGTGACCACTTCCGATGCCGGTGCCGGGGTAGGTTATACCGGAATTCGGGTAAGGGGAAGTGATGCCACCAGGGTGAACGTCACCATCAACGGAATTCCGTACAATGATTCAGAATCGCATGGCACTTTTTGGGTAAATCTTCCAGATTTTGCTTCTTCCACGGAAGATCTGCAATTACAAAGAGGAGTTGGCACCTCTACCAATGGAGCCGGTGCCTTTGGAGCTAGTTTGAATTTGTTGACGGATGCCGTCGCTAAAAAGGCGTATGCCGAATTTGGCTCTTCCTATGGGAGTTTCAACACCATGCGAAACAATATCAAATTCTCCACAGGACTCCTAAATGATGCCATTGAGGTATCTGGCAGATTGTCCAGGATCATATCAGATGGATACATAGACAGGGCTTCTGCTGCGCTCGACTCCTATTTTTTACAAGCGGCATTTAGAGATAAGAATACCCTGATCAAGGCATTGCTATTTGGCGGACATGAAGTTACCTACCAGGCTTATTTCGGGATAGATGCGGCCACATTGGCAACCAACAGGAGATTTAATCCGGCTGGTTTATATACAGATGAGAATGGGGAGATCCAATTCTATGAGAATGAAGTGGACAACTACAAGCAAGATCATGCCCAACTTCATTGGAACCAAAGATTGGGAAGCGGCTGGAATTCTAGTCTGGCCCTGCACTATACCAGAGGGAGGGGTTATTTTGAACAATACAGGCAAAATGATGATTTTGACACCTACGGCTTTGAGCCTGTTACGGTTAATGGCGAGGAGATCACATCTACAGACCTGGTGCGCAGAAGATGGTTAGTCAATGACTTTTATGGAACTGTTTTTTCATTAGACCGTTCCTTTGAAAAGGTAAAATTCATCTTAGGTGGCGGTTACAACCTGTATGAGGGTGATCATTTTGGTGAGGTAAGGGAACTTTCAAATGGAATGAAGGATGGAGTCTTTACGGCGATTTGCAATATAGAACGGTGAATTATCGGGCCAATGGTAATGAAACGGGACTGGTAGATGACAGCTTTGATTTTTTCAATCCGAAGGCCGGATTAATCTATGATCTGAACAGTAATCATAACTTTTACTTTTCGTGGGCTGTAGGAAATCGTGAACCAAACAGGAATGATTATGAAAATGGAAATCCAAAACCAGAACGGCTAAATGACCTCGAATTAGGATGGCGATATATTACTCCCGATGTACAGATCAACACCAATATTTTCTACATGCGGTATAAAGATCAATTAGTACTCACCGGAGAATTGAATGATGTGGGAGCTCCTTTGCGAGCTAACGTAGGGGATAGCTACCGTCTTGGATTGGAAGTAGATGCAGCAATAAAATTGGGAAGCGATCTTGTATGGCAACCAAATTTGGCGATCAGTGCCAACAAGAATATTGATTTTGTTTTTCAGCGAGATGGAATTTTGGAGGAATTAGGGAATACCAATATTGCGTATTCTCCTGGCTTCGTTATAGGCAATAGGATAGCCTATGAACCCAGTGAAACTTTTTCACTAGCCTTGCTAACCAAATATGTTGGAGAACAGTATATGGGCAATATTGACGCTACATCTTCAGTATTGGATGCATACTCACAGACCGATTTTAATATCTCATATACACTACAACCCAAAAGCGTGATTAAGAGCATCGTCATCTCCGGTTTGGTGAATAATGTTTTTGATGCTAAGTATGTGTCTAATGGGTATTTTTTCACCTTTGATGATGATTTTAGCAGCCCAGGTCTGTACTCCAGCATATTGAAATAACGTTCTCCATCATCGGGAGGTGATAATTGTTGCCCGGTAAACAAGCTGTATTCATATCCTTCGCAGCCACAAACGGCCGTTTGGCCATTTAATTCAGTTGTTGAACAAGCGCTTGGTGAATGATTAGGACAACTGGCTTCAAATACACGGTATGCAAACCCGGTATTCATAACAAATACTCCACGGATCCCTACTCCTTGAGAACCAATATAAACGGCACTGCCAGGATTGGTAAGTGGACTGTAGAGCGGCAAATTGAGGTTGATCTCAAAACGGAAACCAATTTCTTGCAGATAAGGATTACGCTGCCCCTGATCATTACTACAAGCTTGTAATAACAGCAATAAAAGTAGAAAGTAGGAATGTCTCATAAGGGATTCATGGATGTGTTGCTGCTGCAAAATTGATCAAAAATTCTGTATATTTGCGTTAAATCCTCTCTAAAATACATGCTAAATGCATGGTAGCTGTAGGGGATTTTCTATTTATTAAATGAGGATGTTATGAGCAATATATCGTATTACACCCCTGAAGGATTAAAAAAATTAAAAGAAGAGCTAAATCATTTAAGGGATATAGAGCGCCCATTATCTTCGCAGGCCATTGCTGATGCGCGAGATAAAGGGGACCTTTCCGAAAATGCAGAATACGATGCCGCTAAGGAAGCCCAGGGCCATCTGGAATTGAAGATCGCCAAATTGGAGGAAACATTGGCCAATGCCCGACTCATTGATGAATCTCAGCTAGACACCTCTAAAGTTCTGGTCCTTTCTACCGTTAAACTTAAGAACAAGCAAAATGGGATGGAAATGAAATATACCCTTGTTGCCGAGAGTGAAGCTGACCTCAAGACCGGTAAAATATCTGTCACTTCACCTATAGGGAAAGGACTTTTAGGTAAGAAAGTAGGAGATACCGCTGAAATAAGCGTCCCTAATGGTACCTTAAAGTTTGAAATATTGGAAATTACACGAAACTAAGCAGTTATATTCTTTATATTTAATCCTATCATAAGCTGATAGGATTTTTTATTATAAGATAGTAAGCCCATGTCCAGTATTTTTACAAAAATCATCAATGGGGAGATTCCCAGTTACAAGATTGCTGAAAATGATCAATTTTTTGCTTTTCTAGATATTAATCCAAATGCCAAGGGACATACGCTATGCGTTCCGAAAAAAGAAGTAAATAAGATCATGGATCTGGATGAAGAGACCTATATGGGTCTAATGCGTTTTGCAAGAAAAATTGGAAGGGCATTGGAGTCAGCTGTGCCTTGTAAACGAGTAGGTATGACAGTTATTGGTCTAGAGGTACCTCATGTTCATGTGCATCTTATTCCCCTGCAAAGTATGGCCAATGCTACTTTTCAACATAAGGAATCCTTCACCGAAACAGAATTTAAGGCAATAGCAGAAAGTATCAGAGCCAAGCTGTAAGATACCCTGCATAATAGAGATAGGAGAGAGCTCCTATCAAAACAAGTAAAAAGACCAAAAGTCCATAGGTCAATCTCGAAAATCGCAAAGATCTTGGTTCCGGACTGATCATCTTCTGGAAATAATCAAAACTGCGTTCAATATCTTTTGTCCATTGTACCGGATAGATCAATGATCCACACTTATTACAACGAATTTCCTGGCTTACTTCATTTGTGGTCTTATGGTAGAACCTACTGATGAGGTGTTTCTGAAAAAACGTAAGTTTCAATTCCTGATTAAAGCATTCAGGACAGTTATTATTAAGAATTGATTCTTTAATGACGATCTGTTGTTCCCTGGCCATACTTATGGGTTTATTAGTAATGAAATTTGCATTATAGTCCCTTCTTTACTAGAATTGAGGACCTTGATCTTACCTTGATGGTATTCTTCTACAATTCGTTTCACCAAAGATAAACCCAATCCCCACCCTCTCTTTTTGGAAGTGACTCCGGGTTCAAAAATCGTATTAAAACGGCTTTTTGGGATCCCTTGTCCGGTATCTGAGATAAGGATGTTAACATACTTACCATCGGGCATAATTTCTATAGATATTGATCCTTTCCCTTTCATGGCATCAATACCATTCTTAACCAGGTTTTCAATGGTCCAGTTATATAAGGCACTGTTTAGCATAATTGGCAGGGCATCTATATGCGTGTTAAAAGAATATTGAATAAGGCGAGAACTTCGTAATTGCAAATAGTCAAAGGCCTTCCTCGTTTCTTCCACAATGTCCTTTCTTTCTAACTTAGGAAGCGAACCTATATTGGAGAAACGCTCAGTAATGGTTTGTAATCTATCAATATCCTTTTCAATTTCTGTAGTGATTGCATTATTGATATCCTCATTTTTTAAAAGCTCATTCCAACCCAGTAGTGATGTTAGAGGAGTGCTGATCTGATGTGCGGTTTCCTTTGCCATACCTGCCCATAATTTGTTCTGCTCTGAGGCTTTGTTGGTCTTAAAGAAAAAGAAGATTACGGTCCCAAATAAAAGAATAATGAGTAGCAGGGCTATGGGATAATATTTAAGCTTATTAAGCACTTCAGAATTACCGTAATATAAAGTAGCAAGGGACTCTCCTTCATAGTCAATAGAAATAGGCGTATTCTCACTCCTGAATTTTATAATTTTCTTTTGAATTAGGGCTGAATCTGATTCAATTTTATCGGCCATGTTATTGGTCTTCACAGAACCGTCCTTATTCACAAGGATCATAGGGGTAGAGGTGTTGTTCTGAAATATCTTAACATGCAGGTTACCAAGATCGCGGTCTTCAGAGGACTGAAGTAATTCTGACTGAGCGGTGGCCCAGATCTCCATTTTATACCGTTCTTCCTCCTTGAATTTTTTAAAAAAGCTGTTGGTATTCCAGAGAATGAGACTTACGATAACAAAAGATGCTATCAGCAAGAATATATTGGAGATTTTGTTTTTGGGATTAAAGTTCATCCTTTGGAAAACGTGTTTTAAAGATAACTTAAAATGAGTTCATTTGTTGCATTTGACGCCTTGGTCTGTATAATAAATTGGATACAATTTATGTACCTTTGTCATCTATGTCGAATATGATTGCCGTACATCCCGCAGAACTCTCTACCTCCCAATTACATGGGTATCTGTTAGGAGCCGTAGGCCCACGCCCTATTGCTTTTGCGAGTACCGTAGACAGTAACGGACGACCTAATTTATCTCCATTTAGCTTTTTCAATGTATTTAGTGCGAATCCTCCGGTCTTGATTTTTTCGCCTGCCAGAAGGGTACGTGATAATACGACCAAACATACTCTTGAAAACATATTGGCCACCAAAGAAGTTGTGATCAATGTCGTCAATTATGATATGGTACAACAAATGTCCCTGGCAAGCACTGAATATGGCGAAGGAGAGAACGAATTTATAAAAGCTGGCCTTTCCATGGTGCCTTCAGATATTGTACGTCCTTTTCGTGTAGGTGAATCACCCGTGCAATTTGAATGTAAGGTAACCAAAGTAGAACCCCTTGGGGAAGAGGGAGGTGCCGGAAACTTGGTTTTTTCAGAAGTGGTAAAGCTCCATATTAAAAAAAGCATCCTCGATCCTCAAGGAGGCATTGACCAGTCTAAAATAGATCAGGTTGCCCGAATGGGAGGCAATTGGTACAGCCGAGCTAATGTTGGTATGTTTGAAGTGCCTAAGCCTGTTAGAACGCGAGGCATAGGTGTGGATAGTTTGCCGGAACCAATCAGAACAAGTACGGTACTGTCCGGGAATGACCTGGGGATGTTGGGAAATGTGGAAGCTTTACCGGGGAAAGAGGAAATACATGCTTTTTTGGATCAACATCCGGAGTTAAAGAGTATGGCAGGAAAGAAAGATCTGCACAAGAAAGCAAAGGAATTTTTAATGAATAATGATGTGTCTTCTGCCTGGAAGGTGCTCATGATAAAACAATAAATATGGAAATACAGGGAAAAGTTAAAATGATTGATGAAACCAAAACCTATGGATCTAAAGGTTTCAGAAAGCGCGAATTAGTTGTAACCACTGAAGAACAGTATCCACAAACTATAATGATTGAGTTTGTGCAAGACAAAACCGATCTTTTAGACACTTTTAAAGAAGGCGATACAGTGAAAGTGAGTATTAACATTCGCGGTAGGGAATGGGTAAATCCTCAGGGGGAAACCAAATATTTCAATTCTATACAGGGGTGGCGCATTGAAAAACAAGATTCAGGTGCCTCTCAAGAAATGCCTCCGGTACCGCCAATGGACGCCTTTGAGCCTGCCAATGAATTAAATGAAGAAGACCACGATGACCTGCCTTTCTAGAGGATAACTACCTTTAAAGAGTTTCCCAAGTATTAGGGAGGATAAATTAGTACCGTGAAGAATAAGAACAGGCCCATATCATTTCTAGATGACCGGCTACTTTTTCCGGCAGTAGACATGGCCAACTCTGAAGGACTTTTGGCCGTTGGAGGTGATCTTTCGCCAGAGCGATTGCTATTGGCCTATAAGAATGCAATTTTTCCATGGTTTAATGAAGATTCTTTAATCCTATGGTGGAGTCCCGATCCACGAATGGTGTTGTTCCCTGAGAAGATAAAGATCTCTAAGAGTATGCGCAATACCTTAAATAAGGGCAAGTTTAAGGTTACTAAAGACAAGGCATTCAAAGAAGTAATTCAACATTGTGCCAAGGCGTACAGACCTGGCCAAAAAGGTACCTGGATCACTGATAGGATGACGGAAGCTTATATTCTGCTTCATAAAAAAGGGTATGCACATTCATATGAAGTTTGGGAAGGAGAAACGTTGGTTGGAGGTTTGTATGGATTAGACCTGGGTCATGTGTTTTGTGGAGAAAGCATGTTCAGTAAAGCGAAAGATGCCTCTAAATATGCCCTGATCCATCTTGCGAGGGAGTTGGAAAAATTGAACTACGCTCTGATCGATTGTCAATTGCACACTGATCACTTGGAAAGCTTAGGTGCTGAATTGATCTCTCGTGATCACTATCTGGAACTATTAAAAGAAGTGGACAAATAATTTCATACTAAAGACCACTAATAAAGAACGTGGTCATAGTTAGGGGGGAGTAATGCTCTCTTTTTCTTAAAAGTTCCGGCCGAATCGAAGAGAAATTCGAAATCCATCTTGCCATCCTCAGTTTTACAAGAGACCAATAGCTTATAGTTAACAGAAGGGAGAAGCAAGTTTTGAAAGGCCTCTTTCAGGGTCTTTTTAACCTCTTCCCTATTCTTCACCGGGTACAGTTGTTGTATTTTTCGAATATGATATTTTGAATACGACTGATTTAAGTAGCTTTCTATAGAAGTAAAGGTGTCATTGGGGATATCTATTTCTTTGATAAGGATCTCAACATCTTCAAGTATTCCATCAGAATCAAATTCCATGCTATAATGCAGCCTGTCTTTTTTAAATTTGGCCTCAAATCTGGTTTTGGCACTATCTGTTTCTTTGTAGAAGCGCAACCTTTTTACTTTAGTGATCTCATTGGCGAGCAAGGCATGAGCCTCTTCAGGGAACTGACTTTTTTTAATTCGATGTTCTCTTTCATACTTGGCTTGAGCTACACCCTGAATACAACAGGAACATATTAAAATAAAGAGAATTTGTTTATACTTCATGGTATCGGAAACAAGTGATTTCGTGATCATTTACCATCCCTGTTGCCTGCATATGGGCGTAAACCACTGTACTGCCAACAAATTTAAAACCTCTGGACTTCAGATCCTTGCTTAGGCGATCAGATATTTCAGTGGTTGCGGGCATTTCTTTATAATTATTAAAGGAATTCTTTATGGGGGTATGATCCACAAATTCCCAAATATAGTTGCTAAAGCTTCCAAACTGAGCTTGTACTTCCATAAACGCATGAGCGTTACTGATTGTTGCTTTGATCTTGAGCTTATTTCGAATAATTCCGGCATCCTGCAACAGAGAATCTATTTTTTGCTGATTATAGGCAGCTATTTTTTTATAGTCGAAATTATCGAATGCTTTTCTGAAATTTTGCCGTTTATTTAGGATAGTGATCCAACTAAGTCCGGCCTGAAAGGTCTCCAAAATCAGGAATTCGAAGATTGTAGCATCGTCTTTGACCGGCACGCCCCATTCATGATCGTGATAGGACTTGTACAGCTCACTGCTTAGACACCACCCGCAACGATGTTTTTCCATGCTATACTGTCTTTTTCTTAAAGATAGTGGATTATATCAATTTGCATAAACATGAACAAATTGCATAGTAGTTGAAATACGAATGGGTTACGGAAAAAAACACCGGCCACATCCAAGAATTAGTTCTAATTAATGAAATGGCCGGTGCAGAGAATAAACTCTTACTTTTTCAATTCACCAGAAGACAATGCATCCTCTAAATGTGCATCAACTGTACGGAAATTTCTAAAAAACTTCTTTCCATCTGTACGTTTAATAGTAACCTTAGTGTCACCTTCATCAGTATAGGCAAAAGCAACAACTTCTACTTGCTTTCCATAAACAGATTTCATGTCTGCGATACCACCTCGTTTAATGATAAAGTTTTTCCTCGGGAAATGAATGTGTTGGTATTCGGCCGAAGCTGGTTGGGCAATAGTTAAGATGGTCCCTTCTTTTATTGGAACCTATTTTTTCTCCTGAGCGTACGCAAAAGAGCATAGGCAGAAAAAACATCCGATAAACAATCTTTTTAATACCATAAGTTTTGTTTTATTAATTGATCACTACAAATATAAAAGATAAATAATATATTAAAAAGCAATACTATTGTTAAATAACAGTTAAACTACTAGTATGTGATAGTAATACTATTATATTTGCACCTTTAATTTAAGTTACTATGAAACATTTGCTGCAAACAATCAAGATTGAAGTAAACAAAAAGACATATTTGAAGGATCCTGAATCTTCTGCTTTGGGTAAAAGAATAGTGGAACACAGTATTCTCTTGATCCATGAAATAGGATTTGAGGCATTTACATTTAAAAAATTAGGAGATAGGATAAGTTCCAATGAGAGTTCTATATACCGATATTTTGAGAACAAACATAAGTTGTTACTTTATTTGACCTCCTGGTACTGGGGTTGGTTAGAATATCAGTTGGTCTTTGCAACAAACAGTATTGCCGATCCTTCAGAGAAACTCAGAATAGCAATTGAGATCATAAGCAAGCCAGTAGTTCTGGATACCTCCTTTTCTCATATTAATGAGGTCTTGTTAAATAATATCATTATAAATGAATACTCAAAATCTTATCTTACAAAAGAAGTAGACACCGAAAATAAAGAAGGATATTTTGAAATATATAAGCGTATGGTCTTACGGATCAGTGAAATGATCATAGAGGTTGATCAGGAGTACCCCTTTCCTTCAAGCCTTGCGAGTACTGCATTGGATGGAACCCTTCACCAGTATTTCCTGACACAACATTTCCCTTCTCTGACCAATTGTAACAAAGAGGTTACCCCAACGGAATACTTCTCTCATTTGGTATTTAATTCTTTAAACAAGAACACGAATGGCTAAAACTGTACTTACTGCCTGGCAAAGATTACTGGGAATGCTCCAGTTAGATAAAAGAGATGTAATGCAGGTATTTTACTATGCCATCTTTGCCGGTCTGGTTAACCTCTCTCTTCCTTTGGGTATCCAGGCTATCATTAACTTAATTCAGGGAGCGCAGATTAGCACCTCATGGATTGTCCTTGTTATACTGGTAACTCTTGGGGTTGCATTTGTTGGGATTTTACAGCTTATGCAAATCAGGATCATTGAGAATATACAGCAAAAGATCTTTACGCGTTCATCTTTTGAATTTGCTTATCGCTTTCCAAAAATTAAGATGAGCGAGCTTCGTAATGTATATCCCCCGGAGCTGGCTAACCGTTTCTTCGACACCCTTACCGTTCAAAAGGGGTTGGCAAAGATCCTGATAGATTTTCCGGCTGCATTACTGCAGATCATCTTTGGTCTTATGTTGCTATCATTTTACCACCCCTTCTTTATTATCTATGGTTTCCTGTTACTGCTATTAATTTATTTTGTGTTCAAATTTACCGCACAAAAAGGTTTGGACACCAGCCTGGAAGAGTCTGAAAATAAATATAGGGTGGCACACTGGTTACAGGAAGTTGCCAGATCTATCATCAGTTTTAAGCTATCCGGGAAGACCAGTCTTGCCATGGATAAAAATGATATTCTGGTGGAGAAGTACCTACAAGCCCGTGAAGGTCATTTCCGTATTCTGGTAATCCAGTTTATTCAGATGATCGGCTTTAAAGTACTGGTTACAGTTGGCCTTTTACTTATTGGTGGAATCCTCGTTTTGAATCAGGAGATGAATATAGGCCAGTTCGTAGCAGCAGAGATTATCATTCTTCTGGTAATCAATAGTGTTGAAAAACTTATCCTGGGACTGGAAACTTTCTATGACCTGCTTACTTCGCTCGAAAAACTCGGTCAGGTTGTAGATAAAGAATTGGAATCTCAGGATGGGGAGCACCCTTTTAGCGATAATGCCCCGTTCAATGTAGAATTGAAGGATATTGAATACAAAGTTCCCAAAACCAATAAATACGTCATAAAAAAGTTGTCACTTATGATCACTCCTGAGTGTACCATTTTAATAAACGGTGATAGTAGTTCGGGCAAATCTACCCTATTAAGACTAATGGCAGGTATTCTGGAGCCCGATGCAGGAGCCATTTATGTTAATAATGTGTCCTTGACCTCTATTTCTCTTAATTACTACCGCTCTCATGTAGGTCAGTCCTTAACCGAAGAATCACCATTTGAAGGCAGCATACTCGAAAATATCACCTTTGGGGATGTTTCAGTAAGTGAGGACGATGTCTATTGGGCACTAGAAAAGGCAGGGCTCACTGAGTTTGTTAAAGAGCAACCAAAAGGCCTGAGGACTATGCTTTATCCTGAGGGGCAACAAATACCTTACGTGATCTCAAAAAAGATTGTACTGGCCAGAAGTATTGTGCGAAAGCCACGTTTATTGATCCTGAAAGACCCTCTAGATCATTTTAATCCCGATGAATCCCGGAAGATCATGGATTTCCTAGTAGACAGAAAAAATCCATGGGCACTCGTTGTCGTAAGTCAGAATCCTCAGTGGGTAAAAAACTGTACAAGGATCATTACCATGAAAAATGGCGAAATCATTAAAGAAAGTTAGAAGTTATGTTGAATATTTCACCTAATAAATTAAATAGGCAGGTAGATCTTTTGCGATATAAATCTTCTCAAAGGGTATTTCATAAAAGGCATTACAAGCATTTTAATCGCTTTCTGCTAGCATTTTCCTTTTTTGGACTCATAGTGCTTTTTCTGCCCTGGACCCAAACAATCTCAGGAAAAGGATACCTCACAACGCGGAATCCCGAGCACCGTCCTCAAACAATACAATCACCTATCCCCGGTAGAATTGAAAAGTGGTATGTTCAGGAAGGCGATTTTGTGACAAAAGGGGATACCATCCTTTTTATATCTGAAGTAAAAAATGAATATTTCGATCCAAATCTAATCGAGAGAACCGGCGATCAAATTAAATCGAAGTCCATGGCCGTAACTTCTTATCAAGGAAAGGTAAAGGCACTTAACTCTCAGGTTATTGCCCTTAACAGGGAACGTTTATTAAAATTAGAACAGGCCAGGAACAAGTTGCTACAAGCCAATTTAAAAGTACAAAGCGATAGTATTGACTTGGAGGCTGCCAAAACTAACCTAACTATCGCGCAAAGACAGTTCGAGAGGGTTGAGAAATTAGAAGAAGAAGGACTAAAAGCCGTGACAGATGTGGAAGAAAAAAGGCTGAAACTTCAGGAAACACAGGCAAAACTAATTTCTCAGGAAAATAAACTACTGGCATCTAAGAACGAGATTCTTAATGCTTCAATGGAGATAAATCGGGTGCAGGCAGAATACACGGATAAGATCTCTAAAGCCCAGAGCGATATGTTCACTGCCCAGTCTAATCAGTTCGATTCGGAGGCCCAGGTGACCAAGCTCGAAAACGAATACACCAATTACGAGATCCGCAGCCAGATGTACTATATCCGGGCACCTCAGAGTGGTTATATCAATAAAGCCTTGCAGGCAGGAATTGGTGAGACCTTTAAGGAAGGAGATAAATTGGTAGGGATCATGCCTTCAGAATATGCCATGGCTGTGGAAACCTATGTGGCTCCCATAGACCTGCCTTTGGTAAGTATAGGAGAAAAAGTGAGGATACAATTTGATGGATGGCCTGCCATTGTTTTTAGTGGGTGGCCCAATGTATCCTATGGAACCTATGGCGGTAAGATCATCGCTATTGAAACATTTATAAGTAATAATGGGAAGTACAGGGTATTACTCGCTCAGGATCCGGATGATAATCCTTGGCCTAAGGACATTCGCGTAGGCTCCGGAGCAAATACACTCGCGCTACTTGATGATGTTCCTATCTGGTATGAGCTCTGGAGACAATTAAATGGTTTTCCGCCAAATTATTATCAGCCCGAAGATGGGATGGCACAAAATGAGAAAAAGTAAGTATGAAGAAGTATCTTCCATTGTTGTGTTTATTAGTATCCCTGTCGCTTTCAGGTCAGGGGAATGACACCCTCAAACTGAATTTCCGGGAATACCTGGGATATGTTAAGAAATACCATCCAATTGCGAAACAAGCCGAATTGGTCCTGGCCATTGGAGAGGCCAACCTTATGAAGGCAAGAGGTGGTTTTGATCCCAAAGTGGAAGTTGACTATGACCGTAAGAAATTTAAAGGGACAGAATATTACGATAGGCTGAATGCTACTTTTAAGATCCCCACCTGGTACGGAATTGAATTAAAGGGAAATTTTGAACAAACAGATGGCCAATTTCTAAACCCGGATGAAACCTTACCGGAAGACGGACTCTATAGCGCAGGTGTTTCTTTCTCACTAGGGAGGGGGTTTCTGGCAAATGATAGGATGGCGACACTGCGAAAGGCTAAGTTCTTCAGAGAGCAATCTGTTGTAGACAGGGACCTTCTGGTCAATGAAATCCTTTTTAATGCATCAGTGGCGTATTTTGACTGGTTAAGAGCCTATAATTCCAGGGAGATATACAGGCAATTTTTGAACAATGCAGAGATCCGCTTTAATGGCGTGAAGGCAAGGGCACTTTCTGGCGACATTGCTGCAATAGATACTGTGGAAGCAAAAATTGCCTATCAGAACAGGGCCTTAAGTTTAACCCAGGCTGAAGTGCAACTACAGAACAAGAGTTTAGAGCTTTCTAATTTCCTTTGGATGTCTAATAATGTGCCATTAGAACTAGAGGATAATGTAATACCTGACACTTCTCTGCAAGATGAAATTGATACTGCCCTGGAGATACTTGGACGGTCTCTAGATAGCTTTACCATTGAAAATCATCCAAAAATACAATCGTTGGGCCTTAAAATAGATCAGTTGATCATAGATAGAAGGCTAAAGACAAACCAATTGTTGCCAAAGATTGATCTGGAATATAATTTTTTGACAGAGACGCCGGAATTGATCAATTCGTTGGAGACAGAAAATTATAAGGGAGGCGTTAATATTAGTCTTCCTCTCTTCTTGCGGAAGGAGCGGGGGGAGTTAAAATTGGCAAAATATAAATTGCGCGATGCAGAATATGAATATTCTAGTGCTACCGTATCTATTACTAATAAGATCCTTGCTATCTACAATGAACTCGATTCCTATGAAGAGCAAAATGAACTAGTTTTTGATATTGTAAATAATTATGGAATATTGCTTAACGGTGAAGAACGTAAATTTAGTTTTGGCGAGAGTTCATTGTTCCTGATCAATAGCAGGGAAAACAAACTTATAGATGCCAGGCTTAAACAAAACGAGCTTCAAAACAAGTTCTTTGGGGCCAAAGCAAAGCTTTTTAAGAGTCTGGCGATCAATCCGGAGAATTTGTAAATACCTGTATTCTTGCATTAGAATTGTAAGGAAAGAATGCTTTACCCTACCAAGTACAGGTCAACAATTGAATCGAATAATTATTCCAAAGTACTAATACCACTATAATGAACAATACGCTTACTGAACATACTACAAAAGATATCATCCATAAGGCCATTTCCAAATCCATGTCTTATGCTCAATTTCGGGAATTGGTCTCAAAACTAGCTGCTAATAATGGCACCACCGGACCGGAACAAACCGAAGACAATAAGCACTATACTGTGCTGAACGATAAAAGAATGCGCCGCTGGGATAAAACATTGAAAATATTGGAAGAGGTCGTAAAGCAGCTAACAGACTATCAACAAAAAGTATACTGGTTGGTCATCACTGAAAGTTGGTGCGGTGATTCCGCTCCTTCACTTCCTGTGATGAATAAGATTGCCTCCTACAACGATCGAATAGATCTTAAGATCGTACTTCGCAATGAACATCCAAAATTGATGGATGCATTTCTTACCAATGAGAAAATGGCGATCCCTAAATTGATCGTGATAGATCAAGAGACTTCAGAAGTTTTGGGAACCTGGGGTCCGCTACCTACAAAAGCTACCATAATGGCTAATGAGTACAGACAAAAACATGGAGCCTTATCTCCGGAATTTAAGGAAGAACTACAACAATGGTTCAATAAGGATAAAGGACAAAATATCCTAAACGACTTTCAAAAGCTACTTGCTCTGAAATAGATAGGTGATTGTCCCTATTTGCGAGATCTTTGTGGAGGAGTTAAATCTGGCTTTAAGCGCATATTCTATGGCATTTTCAACCAGACACCCGTTAGAAGTGTTAGAGCTGGTGGAATTAAATTCGGCATCCGTAACATAGCCAAACTTATCTACCTTAATGTTGATCACTACTGTTCCGCCTTCCAGACAGGTATAGATGGGAGGAGGAAGTTCAAAATTCCTTCTATCTATCAAAGAATAGGTAATACGAGTGCGTTTGTTTGCCAGGTAATCTGTGAATTCTTTTTTCTCAGCTTCTTTTTCACCTAACTCCTGTTTGCGCTCTTCCCTTATTTTGGCCATTTCCTTTAAAGCAGCTGCAAATTCGGGATCGGCATTTATAATGTCTTCCATGGAATTGTCTTCCGGATTAATATTATGCTCTTCCATAAGCTCTTCCAGCGTTTTTAAAGGCTCAGGGCTACCGATACTAGGTTTAGCAGTTTCATTGACGGCCTGGCTACTTTTTATAGGATCTGCATTGGCCAATTCTTCGGCCCTTTTCTCTTCTTCTTCCAAAAGTGCCTGCAAATCTTCATCGGCCAGACTCATTTCTATTACATATTCATCCTCTTGCTCTGCTCCCAGATGTAGATTGTAAAGCAGCAAGATCATCAGGGAAAGGGAAAAAAAGGTAATGATAAAAGAAAGCTGATTTCTATTCAAATTCATTAACCCATGGAAAAGATCTGATACTTTTTTCATAAAAAAGTTCTAAGCAGGTTACTAAAAATACAAAAAGTACAGCTTACTCTTTTAATAAGAGTTCTCTGAAAATAGTAGGATCTACTGCATTATCTACGTAATAGTCCCCTATTTTGGTTCTTCTTAAGGCCGAAAGATGTGCCCCAACTCCCAATGCCTTTCCAAAATCGTGGGCCAGTGATCGCATATAAGTGCCTTTGCTGCATACAACTCGGAAGTGTACATTCGGCATTTTAACGCCCGTAATCTCAAAAACCAAAATTTCGACAGAACGGGATGGTATTTCAACTTCCTTCCCTTCCCGGGCATATTCGTACAATCTTTTTCCATCTTTTTTTAAGGCGGAGAATAGTGGTGGTTTTTGTTGAATTATACCTGTAAACTGGGCGGTTGTTTGGAGGATTTCCTGTTTATTTAGACCATCCGTGTTAGCAAATTCTTGCACTTCCGTCTCTAGGTCATAGGATGGAGTGGTTGCACCAAGTGTCATGGTACCGGTATACTCTTTTAATTGCCCTTGTAACTCTGCGATCTTCTTCGTGAACTTTCCTGTACACACCACCAATAAACCCGTAGCTAGCGGATCTAGAGTGCCCGCATGCCCAATTTTAATTTTTTTAAGCTGAAACTTTTTCCTGATCGTCCATTTTACGGAATTTACCGCTTGGAAGGATGTCCAGCCCAAGGGTTTGTCAATGAGCAATACTTGCCCTTCCAGGAACTCATCTTTAGATATGGATTCAACCGAGGCTTGCATATAAAAATGTTAATTCCAAAGGCCAAAACCGATGGCAATAAGGCCTACCAGGAAGCAATAAATAGCAAAATACTGCAATTTGCTTTGTCTTACCAATTGGATCATCCAGGTACAGGCAAAGAGTCCGGCTATAAATGCCGCTATAAATCCGGCTCCTAAACTTGCTATTTGGGCACTTTGAAAATCTATTTGCCCCCCATAAAGATCTTTTGCCATTTTACCAAGAATTAGGGGTACGACCATAAGGAATGAAAATCGGGCTGCTTTTGATTTGTCTATTCCAAGGAGCACCGATGTTGAGATGGTAGCTCCACTTCGGGAGATCCCGGGTAAAATTGCAATGGCCTGTGAAACTCCAATAATAAAAGCATTCAAAAAAGTAACTTTTTTCTCGGTTTCTTTAGCTCTGTCTGCCAGATATAATAGCAGTGCCGTTATCATAAGCATATAACCAACAAGCAGAACATTCTCACCAAAAAGCCCTTCTAGTCTTTCTTCAAAAAACAAGCCCACTAAAGCAGCAGGGAACATTGAAAGAATGATTTTAAGAGAAAACTGGGTCTCTTCATTCCATTTAAAACTGAATAATCCTTTTAATATCTCCAATACATCGGCTCTGAAGACCACTAAAGTGCTGAGAGCAGTAGCAAAGTGCAGAACCACCGTAAACAGAAGACTGTCTTCCGGAATGGAAGCATCTCCTAGAATGGCCTTTCCCAATTCTAAATGTCCGCTGGATGAAACAGGAAGAAATTCCGTTAACCCCTGAACAATGCCAAGAATGATGGCGTCAATGATTTCCAATTATTTTTTCTTATGAGGGTTTAACAGGATAGCATATACTTCCAACCCTAAACCGAGTAGTACCAGGGTAGGCGCCAGACGTATCCTTCTAAAACTGTAGATGTCGGGATTAAAAACAGTGGGATCATCACTTCCTCCCCCACTCATCAAAATAAAGCCCAGGGCCATGCAGGCAATGCCTATGAACATAAACAGATAATTCTTTTTTTGAAAGATAAACTCCTTTCTATTGCTTTCCTGTTGATTCTTTTGCTTCTTACCCATGGCTGCAAAGTTAATAATATAAATCGTCTGTTCTTAGATTTAAGAATCGTTGGGTCGCAAAAAAGGTACTCAACAGGGAGATCAATACACCCAGGATGAAAACCCCTAAGAACAACCCCCCAAGGAACCACAGATCGGCAAAAAGATTGAGTTCCGGAAAATTTAAATCCATATAGTACAAAAGCCCTCCCAGAACCAGTAATGCCAATAAGGCCCCTAACATTCCCAATTTAATGTTGGTCCAGAGAAAAGGCCTTCTAATAAAAGTCTTGGTTGCCCCTACCATTTGCATGGTTTTAATAATAAATCGTTTGGAGTATATAGAAAGACGAATAGAACTGTTAATTAATAGTACTGCGATAAATGTAAAAATGGCACATACTATCAGTATCCAAAAAGAGATCTTTTTAACATTGTCTGTGAGTAGCGCAATTAAAGGTTTGTCATAGCTCACTTCCTCAACATAGCCCTTTGTTGAAATTTCTTCGGCAATAGAGGCGATCTGATCTGTAGAAACAAATTCAGCTTTTAACTGAACGTCTATTGAATTCTTAAGAGGATTATATCCCAAAAAATCTATAAAATTCTCTCCTATTTCATCACTGTGCTGTTCCGCGGCCTCCTCTTTGGAAACATAGGTGGCTGTTTTTGTATAGGGCGCCAACACCAGACTTTTTTGAAGCTGATCTATCTCCACTTGTTTGGCATTGTCTTTTAAAAAGACCGATAACGTAATTTGTTCCTTAAAATGATCTGCCAGTTTTTTTGTATTAAGGACTAAGAGTCCCAATACACCAAGAAGAAAAAGAACCAGTCCAATACTTAGCACCACAGAGAAATAAGAAGAAATCAATTTCCTTTTTTGATAGCGTTCAAAAGATGTACTCATGGTAGGCTTTTAATAGCGTAAAAATACTAAAGTATGATGAACCTTATGTTGAGGAGATTACTATTATTTTATGTTAGTGTTAGAGTGCGGAACTCCAACTTATCTTTTTAAGGAAACGTGTCCTTTGATTACTTTGTCTTCTATCCTTATTGAATACCAATAATCACCGGAAGGAAGCTCTCGGTTATTGTACCTTCCATCCCATTGTAAAGGCGCATTGTAAGAGCTTTTTAGCAGTTTACCATACCGATCATATAAGTTGATTTCGTAATCAGGAGTGGAATCAATGCCATCAATTTTGAAAACATCATTGATATTATCCCCGTTGGGCGTAAAAAATTTAGGGACCACCAGATGAAAGTATTCTTGGGTAACAATTCCGCAACTCGAATTATTTCTTAAAGAAATCGTATAAACACCACCGGGAATATCAAAAAATATCGGGTCGTCCTGAAAATTAACTCCGTCTAATGAAAACTCAAACTCACCTTCATTAAGTGTTGAGATCGAGATATCAAGATCAGTTGAAATAACCTCATCAATGACCGGCAGATCGATCTGATTTAGAAGAATGGTTTTGATATTTGAACATCCCCTGGGATCTGTAACCTCCACTGTATAGGTTCCTGGTTGAGAAACAGTGATGTTTGCGGTGGTTTCTCCTGTATTCCATTCATAATTTACACCTGTGACCTTCGCTTCCAACGTAATGTTGGTATTTTCACAAAAAAACAATTCCTCATCAGTTACTACCGGCAAAGGATAAAATTCTAGTGTAACCGGAGTTCTTGTATCGGAAGGACAAATAGCTAGAGTTGGGACCGCCTCTGCATAATAAGTACCGGCTGTGTCTGTAGTATACGATGAATTATTAGACTCCAGCAATGTACCTCCTGTGGGAGCATCATACCAGTTTACAATTATTCCGGGCGGTACCCTGACAGTAAGGATCCCATTTTCTATATTTTCACAAATACGTACATCCCCAATGTTATTTGGGGGATTGGGTGTTGGCACTAATATGATTTCAAAAACTTCGGAAATAACATTGCAGAGGTCGTTGGAAATATTTATGAGGTCTTCCGAAACCTTTACCCTATAGTAGCTATCAGTATTGACAAGTGGTGTGGTGTAAGTGTCTGTTGTTTCCCCGGGAATATCGGTCCAATTTATGGCATCTGTACTTTCCTGCCATTGATAGAAATGAGTAGTAAAAATGCTGAAATCTGGAGTGGCATTAATTGTAGTGCTTACCGGGCCGTCATCTTCACAGGCATAAATGGATGTCTCGTTTGTAGTATCAGAAAGTGTTATCAGATCTCCACAGGACCTAAATACAATATCGTCTATAGCCAGGTCATTTCCACATCCGCCGCTGCCGTTATTGATCATTTTCAAGATTACAGACGTCTGGCCAGGCACCGTTGTAAACAACAAGGCATACTGTCCCCATTCCGCAGTGGTCTTGTCCTCTATATCTCCTGTATCACCTTCCGCTAGTATGTTTGTTCCTGTACTATCTAAAATTTGAAATTTTACATTAACAGGAATACCATTTCCCGGGCATCCGGCACCAGATCTGGGATGTAGGTTCAAAAGCCAGGATGAGAATTCGTAGGAGGTGTTCTCACATAGACCGGTAATAGTTCTTCTATAAAACTCTCCTGGGGTAAAACTTGCATTTACGATAAACGCTTTACCGCTTATGTCATCCGGGGTATGATCTTGTATATTAAACCAATCGAAATAACCTGCCGTGCTGCTCGTAATGGTATAACTACCATCATTCGGGGCGCCATTTACATAGGTATAGGTGGTGGTGCCTGCCGGCAATGCCGGGCCATTTGCAGTGCCCGTTCCAAAATCTTCGGAAAATATTGGACTCCCGGAATTACCAGCACAAAAACCCAATTGAGCAAAAAGTGGTTGGGTAAAATTACAGGCGATAATTATAACAATAGCTTTAAAAATTCTCATTTCGAGGGCTAAATATATAATTTTAAGATTCATTGTAGCGCTGTTTTAGCACTGCCTTTTATTTAAACGCACTATTGTTCGAAGTATTGGCTTTCCCGTTTCAGGGATTACGCCTATTTTTGCCGCTATAGAATGAGAAAGACATAAAGATGAGCTACGATTTTAGGAGAATCGAGGATAAATGGCAGCATTATTGGGCCAAGAACCAGACTTTTAAGGCAACCAATCAATCGGATAAGGAAAAGTTCTATGTCCTGGATATGTTTCCGTATCCGTCAGGGGCAGGATTGCATGTGGGCCACCCGCTTGGCTATATCGCTAGCGATATATATGCGCGCTACAAAAGGCATAAAGGCTTTAATGTGCTCCATCCTATGGGATATGATTCGTTTGGATTGCCTGCTGAACAATATGCTATTCAAACTGGTCAGCATCCTGCCCTTACGACCGAAACTAATATTAAAAGGTATAGAGAGCAATTAGATAAATTGGGATTTTCATTCGACTGGAGTCGGGAAGTGCGCACTTCAGATCCGGCTTATTACAAATGGACCCAATGGATCTTTATTCAATTATTCAACTCCTGGTATAACATAGACACTAACAAAGCAGAATCAATATCAGATCTGGAAGAAAGGTTACAATCTGATGGAAACGCAGGGATCAATGCGGTTTGTGATGAGGAAACACCAATAATATCTGCTGAAGAATGGAATGCATTAGGCCAAAGTGAACAACAAAAGCTACTTTTAAAATATCGACTTACCTATCTGGCAGATACAGAGGTTAATTGGTGTCCCGCTCTGGGAACTGTATTGGCGAATGATGAGATCATAAATGGAGTATCAGAGCGTGGTGGTCATCCTGTTGTTCGAAAGAAAATGACGCAATGGAGTATGCGGATCACGGCTTACGCACAACGATTATTAGATGGGTTGAACACTATTGACTGGCCACAACCATTGAAAGATGCTCAAACCAATTGGATTGGCCGCTCTGTAGGGGCATCTCTTACTTTTTTTACGGCACCTTCTTCAGAGAACAATTCCTCCTATCCGATAGAGGTATTTACAACCAGACCCGACACTTTGTTTGGAGTGAGTTTTATGACTCTTGCACCGGAGCATGAACTGGTAGATAAGATCACCACCCAAGAACAGAAAAAAGCTGTAAATAGCTATGTGCTTAAGACTTCTAAGCGCTCAGAACGCGACCGTATGGCCGATGTAAAAACTGTAAGTGGTGTATTTACCGGGGCCTATGCGCTTCATCCTTTTACGCAGAAAAAAATTCCAATATGGATAGGAGACTATGTCCTGGCCGGATATGGTTCAGGGGCGGTAATGTCAGTTCCATGCGGGGATCAACGCGATTATGATTTTGCTAAGCACTTTAATATTCCCATTCCAAACATTTTTGAAGGGATAGATATTTCTGAAGAAGCATTTGCGGATAAGGAGCAGACTATTATTGCTAATTCCGATTTTTTAAACGGGCTTCCCTACAAGGAAGCTTCAAAAAGAGTAATAGAGGAGTTGGAAAAGAAAGGGATTGGAAAAGGAAAAGTAAACTACAGACTGCGAGATGCCGTGTTTAGCAGGCAACGATACTGGGGAGAGCCATTTCCCGTATACTATGTAAACGATGTGCCAAAGATGATCCCTGAAGACAAGCTGCCTTTAACCTTGCCTGAGGTGGAGAAATATTTACCAACCGAAACAGGTGAGCCCCCCTTGGGGAATGCCGTCCATTGGGCCTGGTGCAGTAAGACAGAGAAAGTAGTCTCCAATGACCGCATAGATCATAAAGAAGTTTTCCCATTAGAGTTAAATACTATGCCGGGTTGGGCCGGGAGTTCTCAATACTTCAACAGATATATGGATCCGGGGAATACCGAGGCTATTTTTTCAAAGGAGGCCATTGGCTATTGGCAAGATGTTGATCTATATATAGGTGGAATTGAGCACGCAACTGGTCACCTATTGTATTCCAGGTTCTGGCAAAAGTTTATGTTCGATATGGGCTGGGTAACCAAGGAAGAATATGCCAGGAAACTCATTAATCAGGGAATGATCCTGGGTACCAGTGCATTTGTGTATAGAGAAGAGGGAACCAATAAGTTGCTTTCAAAGGGATTGACAAAAGACAAACGCGTAGATCCTATCCATGCCGATGTATCTTTGGTGAACTCCTCGGATGAGCTAGACATAGAAGCCTTTAAAGCCTGGCGTCCCGAATTCAAAGAGGCAGATTTTGTTCTTGAAGATGGTTCTTTTTATGTAGGACGGGAAGTAGAAAAAATGTCGAAGTCTAAATACAATGTTGTAAATCCCGATGCAATCTGTGAAGAATATGGCGCAGATGCCTTGCGGTTATACGAAATGTTTCTGGGGCCCTTAGAGCAATCTAAGCCATGGAATACCGCAGGGATCACCGGGGTGTATTCTTTCCTAAAAAAGATGTGGCGTTTGTACCATTCAGAGAAAGATGGACTTTTTCTTCTGTCCGATGAAGAACCTAAAGCAGAGTCACTAAAGACCCTTCATAAAACCATTAAGAAAGTAAACGAGGATATTGAAAACTTTTCGTTTAACACCTCAGTAGCAACCTTTATGATCTGTGTCAATGAACTATCTGCTCAAAAATGTTACAGTAGAAGCATATTGGAGTCCTTAACCATACTTATAGCTCCTTACGCCCCTCATCTGGCAGAAGAATTGTGGGAAAAGGCAGGACATACTACCTCTGTAAGTGTTGCAGCCTACCCTAAGTTCGAGGAAAAATACCTTGTGGAGAATAACAAGGAGTATCCAATATCTTTTAATGGTAAGATGCGATTTACACTCACATTGCCGTTAGACCTTTCCAAAGATGAAATAGAAGTGCAAGTGCTTAACCACGAAAAGACAAAGGCGCAATTAGCAGGTCGGACTCCAAAGAAGATCATTGTGGTCCCCGGTAAGATTGTCAATATAGTAGGATGACACAAATTATTTGACCCCCCCAATTTTAGCCTAAAAAGCTTAGAAATATTAATATTTTAGACAATACCCCCTAAAAATAAGGGGTGTAATCTTATTAAACTATTGTATTTTATAATTTAACCCCTGCATTTTGTCGATATTATTTTCAAACTTCGAATAATAATTACAAATTTGAGGTGAACGAAATAAACATATACATATGATCATCGGGGTACCAAAAGAAATTAAGAATAATGAGAGTCGCGTAGGCATGACACCTGCGGGCGTTTTTGAATTAGTAAAAAACAATCATACGGTGTACGTACAAACTACTGCAGGGGAGGGTAGTGGCTTTTATGACAGGGATTATATAGAGGCTGGTGCAGACATACTGAACTCTATTGCTGAAGTCTACGCACTTGGCGATATGATCGTTAAAGTGAAGGAGCCCATAGAGGAGGAATACAACTTAATTCAAAAAGGGCAGGTCATA
This sequence comes from uncultured Muriicola sp., assembly GCF_947258935.1. Taxonomy (GTDB): domain Bacteria; phylum Bacteroidota; class Bacteroidia; order Flavobacteriales; family Flavobacteriaceae; genus Muriicola. The sequence continues at coordinate 27,388 of NZ_CAMYKH010000017.1, read as the reverse complement.
TTTACTTATTTTCATTTTGCCTCTAGTGAAAAATTGACACGGGCCATGATTGCAAGCGGGGCCATTTGCATTGCGTATGAAACTGTGGAAGATGAGGATGGTTCATTACCATTACTAACACCAATGTCTGAAGTGGCAGGAAGAATGGCTATTCAACAAGGAGCTAAGTATCTGGAAAAACCTGCAAAAGGAAGAGGAGTTCTATTGGGAGGCGTACCAGGTGTTGCTCCGGGGAAAGTGTTGGTCCTGGGTGCCGGTATCGTAGGAACTCAGGCTGCTAAAATGGCAGCAGGTTTGGGGGCACACGTAACTATTTTGGATATTAACATGAAACGATTACGTTACATCAATGATGTAATGCCAAGTCATGTCGTTACAGAGTTTTCAAATGAATTTAATATTAGAAAGCACATAAAAACCCATGATCTGATCATAGGAGGGGTACTTTTGAAAGGCGCAAAAGCTCCTAATCTTATTACCAGGGATATGCTGAAATCTATGAGGCCGGGAACTGTTATCGTAGATGTGGCTGTAGATCAGGGAGGGTGTGTGGAAACCACGAAACCAACTACTCATGAAGATCCGGTCTATATTATTGATGACGTGGTTCATTATTCAGTAGCCAATATGCCCGGTGCTGTGCCATATACCTCTACCATGGCATTGACCAATGTAACACTGCCATATGTTCTTTCACTGGCCAACAAAGGCTGGTATAAGGCATGCGAAGAAGATCTTTCACTGCACAAAGGATTGAACATTATAGAAGGTGAAGTAGCCTATCAGGAAATCGTTGAAACATTTCAATGGGATGAGGTACTAGCGTAAGATTTACTTACATTTTGTCAGTATTTTTCACCCCGCCTTCCTTGGCGGGGTTTTTGCTATGTATTTTGTAATTTTAATTGTTAAATGAGAATTATATGATGATCTATTATATTTTGCTTGGAGCCATTGCATTGGTAAGTTGGCTGGTAAGTAGTAAATTGAAAAGCAAGTTCAAACATTATTCCAAGGTGCATCTTAGAAATGGAATGAGTGGAGCAGAAATTGCAGAAAAGATGTTGGCAGACCATGGCATAAGAGATGTAAAAGTGGTCTCTACGTCAGGGATGTTAACAGATCACTATAATCCTGTAAACAAGACAGTAAATTTGAGTGAGAGTGTATATAATCAGAGAAATGCAGCTTCGGCGGCGGTGGCCGCTCATGAATGTGGCCATGCGGTGCAACATGCACATGCCTATGAATGGTTGACCTTACGCTCCAAACTGGTCCCGGTAGTAAGTGTTACTTCTGGTATGTCTACCTGGATTGTTTTCGGGGGTATTATTTTAGGTGCAGCAGCAGGAGCCGGACTTGGATTTTGGGTAGCGGTTACTGGACTAATTTTGATGGGTTTAGCTACCTTATTTAGTTTTATTACACTTCCGGTGGAATACGACGCCAGTAACAGAGCATTGGCTTGGTTAAAACAAAAGAACATGGTAACCCAGGAAGAGTTTAAAGGATCTGAAGATGCCCTTAATTGGGCCGCACGCACTTATTTAGTAGCGGCCATAGGATCTTTGGCAACTCTCGTTTATTGGGGGTTACAAGTATTAGGAGGAAGAGATTAGTTTGAATAATATTGAGTGAAGCCAGTTTGGATCCTAACGAACTGGCTTTTTTTATTAGATAGTAATTTGACGGTCTATTTGCTGATTGAGCGAAATAAAGGTCTCTGTTCTTGACACTCCTTCAATTTGCTGAATATTTTTATTAAGGAGATGCATTAGATGTTCATTGTCTCTGCATAGCACCTTGATTAGGATAGACCAATTCCCGGTGGTGTAATGACATTCCAGAACTTCGGGGATCTTCTCCAGTGCTTTTACAGCTTTAGGATTACTCATTGCCTTATCGAGAAAAATTCCAATATATGCCATGGTCGTATAGCCCAGAATTTTTGGATTTATTACAAATTTAGACCCGGCGATTAAACCAGATTTCTCTAGTTTCCGCAACCGTTGGTGAATAGCGGCACCAGAGATACCAATATTTCGTGAAATTTCCAGAATAGGTCTCCTGGCATCTTCCATCAAATACCGCAGTATCTTTTTGTCAATACCATCTATTTTTACTTTATCGTTAGAAGAAGACATATTTATGTTTTGAAATTTACTAAAGATACTATTTCTCCTTACATATTCTAACCAGCAACAGAATCTGGATTATACCCAAGATAGGGCACTTTATATTCATTGAATACTACATCATAAGTGATTAGTTCTTTTAATACTGGCTCATAAATTTCCTTTTTGATCGGGATCTGCACCCCGGGAGTAGTGATCTTTTTATTTAGGATCAAAAGGGTTGCCATTGCAACGGGAAGTCCAACGGTCTTGGCCATCGCTGTGTGGGTTCTATTTTCTCCCAACACTACCATATTTGAATCTATTTGTTCTTTTTTCCCATTAATTTCATAGCCAAATTTGTGATACATAACGATCATATCCTTATCATCTTCTGCTAAGGTCCACTGATCTTCAAGTATCTTTTGTAACATTTGTGCGGGTGTTGCCTTTTTAAGCGAAATTATCTTTTTGGGATTAAAAAGATCTAATTCTAGCAGCTTACTCCACTTACTGTCATCCTGATCTATTTTGAGATAATGCCGTAATTTTAGTTCCACAGAATCTGTGGGAGAATAGGGCAGGAATAGATTCGTAAAGTCTCTATAGGACAATCTTTCCGAATTTTCGACAATATAGCTGTCATCTGTCATGCCAAGTTGTACAAACATGTTCCATGCATTCGAAAAGCCAACCCTGCGCATAGTACCTCTATAAAGGGTAAGGGCATCTTCTAAACCATAAGCTTCCCTGTAATTCAGGGAGTCGCGGTTGGCGTAGGCTTCAAATTTTCCGTAGCCTTCTATTTCCATGAATTCTGTACGACGAAAGAGCTTGTGATACGGAATATATTTATAGGTTCCTTCCTGAATGAATTTGGCAGTACCCCCCTGCCCGGCTATCACAACATTTCTCGGGTTCCAGGTAAATTTGTAGTTCCACAGGTTAGAATCACTTTCAGGAGCAACCAAACCTCCGGTGAAGGATTCGAATAAGAGCATTTTTCCTCCTTTATCTCGAATACGATCAATGACCTGCATGGCACTCATATGATCTATCCCCGGATCTAGACCTATTTCATTCATAAAGATTAGTCCGGCCTTTTTGACTCTCTCATTCATTGATCTCATTTCATCATTTACATAGGATGCTGTGACGAGATTTTTTTTAAGCAACAGGCAGTCCGAAGCAATAGTAGCATGGAATCGTGCAGGTAACATGGATACAACAATATCTGCCTGTGAGACAGTATCTTGTCTTTTCTCAGAATTTGAGATATCAAGGGTTAAAAGAGTACAGGCACTATGTTCTTTAATATGAGCCGGAATAGCATCGGTATTAAGATCGGCAATGGTTATCTGCAGGTTTTCACTCAAGGATTTCTCCAGAAAATAATCTAACATATAGGAGGTAGATTTCCCAGCTCCTAAGATCAAAATTTTACGCGTCATTCTTATGAGTTACTTTTGAATTCAAGAAATACTAAGGTATCAATTTGTTACATTTATAAAAAAACAAGGCCATTAAGTTATGAACAGAACAATTTTACTTACAGCTGTTTTCTTTGGAGTGCTTTCTGTGATTTTAGGGGCATTTGGGGCTCATGGATTGAAGAGCATGCTAAGTGAGTCTTCCCTTGATAGTTTCCAAACAGGGGTCACTTATCAAATGTATCACGCATTAGTACTTTTGTGGTTAGGTTCTACGGTACAATGGACAGCTACGCAAAAAAAATGGATCTATTACTGTTTCACTATTGGGGTTGTGTTTTTTTCATTCTCCATTTATTTATTGGCCACCAATGAGCTAACTTCTATTAATTTCAAATCCCTCGCTTTTATTACTCCTTTGGGGGGCGGATTCCTTATAAGCGGTTGGGTGTTAATTGGACATCGTGTTTTTAAGTATTTAGGCTAAACATTGTCCTATTTTATAGGGCACTGCTCTATTTTTATCTAGTTTTGTACAAGAAAATATCTCATCTATGACTTATTCTAACCCATCTACGAAATCGATTTCGTTACATGCATATGGTATTGAAAGCAAACATATTCATTATCAATTAGCCCCGGATATGCTGCATGATATGACCATTGAACGAGGGATGGGTACTGAAGCCTCATCTGGTGCTCTGGCTGTTAATACAGGGGAGTTCACAGGTAGGGCACCTCAGGATCGATTTATTGTGAAAGATGAAATTACCGAGGATAAGGTATGGTGGGGGCCAATTAATAAGCCTTTCGATCCGGATCAATTCGATGTGCTTTACGAAAAAGTAGCATCCTATCTTTCAGACAAAGAAGTCTATGTACGAGATTGTTTTGCCTGTGCAGACAAGGAATATCAGCTGGGAATCAGAGTTATTACAGAATATCCATGGTCTAGTATGTTTGCATCGAACATGTTCATTAGACCTACTGATAAGGAATTGGAATCATTTTCTGTAGATTGGATCGTTCTAAATGCGCCTGGATATTTGGCTGATGCAGCTACTTCCGGGACCAGACAGCACAATTTTGCTATTTTAAACTTCACCAGGAAAATTGCTCTTATAGGTGGTACAGGATATACAGGAGAGATAAAAAAAGGCATCTTCTCTGCCTTAAACTTTCTACTCCCCGTCTACCACAATATCCTCCCTATGCACTGTTCAGCCAATGTGGGTCCAAAAGGAGACACCGCCATATTTTTTGGATTATCTGGCACTGGTAAGACCACATTGTCAACAGATCCACATCGCAGACTAATAGGCGATGATGAACATGGCTGGACGAAAGAGGACACCATTTTTAATTTTGAAGGTGGATGCTATGCCAAGGTTATCAATTTATCCCAGGAGAATGAGCCTGAGATCTATAATGCCATTAAAAAAGGGGCGATCCTGGAAAATGTGATCATGGATGACGAAGGGAACGTAGACTTTGAAGACACATCTATCACTCAAAATACTCGTGTTAGTTATCCCATCTATCATATAGATAATATCCAGCAACCATCTATTGGAAAAAACCCTAAGAATATTTTCTTTTTAACGGCAGACGCATTTGGGGTACTTCCTCCTATCAGTAAATTAACACCAAGTCAGGCAGCATATCATTTTATTTCGGGATATACGGCAAAAGTGGCAGGAACAGAAGCAGGGGTTGTTGAACCAATACCATCTTTTTCAGCTTGTTTTGGTGCACCATTTATGCCATTACATCCTACAAAATATGCAGAAATGCTCAGTAGAAAAATGAAAGAATCCGGAGTAAATGTATGGCTAGTGAATACCGGATGGACCGGTGGGCCTTACGGTGTGGGAACAAGAATGAAATTAAAATACACCCGGGCTATGATTCATGCTGCTTTAAACGGGGATTTAGGATTGTATTCCTATGATACGTATCATATCCATTCGGTTTTTGGAGTAGCTCAACCAAGATCGTGCCCCGGAGTTCCTACCAGCGTTTTAAGTCCCAGAGCAACATGGAACAATGACGAGGCTTATTATAAAACTGCCTTTAAACTTTCTAATGCCTTCCGCGAGAATTTCATAAAATTTGAGTCATATGCAAATGAGGAGATTCGTAGGGGTGGGCCACAACGATATGCTTTTTAAAAGAATAAAGCCTCCGTTGGGAGGCTTTTTTTATATGATCTGATCAAGAATTATTTCTTGTTGACACTTGTAATATATTTCTGTAAGGCCATGGTCATAGAAGGAGTTTCTGGCGTAGGCGCCTGAATGTCTATTCTTAAGCCAGCATCTGTAGCCGCTGCAATAGTAGAATTACCAAAAACCGCAATTCTTGTCTCATTTTGTTCAAAATCGGGGAAATTCTTTAAAAGCGACTCGATACCGGAAGGACTGAAAAATACCAGGACGTCATAATACACATTACGCAGATCCGAAAGATCACTTATAACGGTCTTATAGAAAATACCTCTTGTCCAATTTAGGTTCATCTCATTGAGGATATCCGGGACAACGCTTTTTAATACATCGGAGGATGGCAGTAAGAATTTTTCTTCCTTATATTTTTTGAACAAGGTTTGCAGATCTGTAAAATTGCGTTTCCCCACATAGATTTTACGCTTCCTGTATATCACGTATTTCTGAAGATAATAAGCAACTGCTTCTGACTGACAAAAGTATTTCATCGAATCAGGCACCTTAAATCTCATCTCCTCAGCAATACGGAAAAAATGGTCGACCGAGTTTCTACTCGTTAATATAATAGCAGTAAAGTCATTGAGATCTATTTTTTGTTGCCTTACCGATTTTGCGTTTACTCCTTCCACGTGGATAAAAGGCCTGAAATCTACTCGTACGTGCTGTTTTTCAATAAGCCGCAAGTATGGAGAGTTTTCCATCTTAGGTTCTGGCTGGGAAACCAAAATCGTTTTGATTTTCATAGATATCAAACTTTTAGAGCGTTCACAATAATAATAATCGGGGCAATTTCAAGAGCGCAAAGGTACAAAATAAAATAGAAAAAGTGGCTCGTAAGGAACTTAAGATGCGTTTTAATTATTGTGACCCAACCAAGAATAAGAATAAGTAAAATAAGACCACTACATAAAATTACAACTGTCTTAGATCCCATAAAAACGTATGTCAATAGCACATTGGCTAGAAACATAACAAGACTGCTATAATTCAAATAGGAGATCTTTTTAAAGAGGATCTCGGTAATTACATATTGATTATTAAAGATGGTACTATTGCCTAATTGAATTAGGATCTTGATAAAAAGAAATAAAAAAACAAGGCCAAGGATAAGTGTAAATAATAAGGGTGACGGCACTACTTCATTGGGCTTATAAATGGAGATCGCCAGGTACAGGAACAAGGATAAATTAAGTAATTGAAAAGCAGTAAAAAAAATATGAAACCAATTCATCAAACGGTCCTTCTTGTTATAGAGAAAAATGTACTTGTTATTAAAAGGAAGAATCATAAAATTTAGAAAACGGCCATAAAACAGACTTTTGGCAAGCACGAGAAATATTACACTCGAAAAAATGATCAGTGTGATCCAGTCTACTTTTCCAATTTCTCTTAGTACCGGCTCCATTAGTCTAACTTTAATTTTTCGCCGTTCAAACCCCAGGATAGTCCATTTTCTGAAATCACTATTTTCAAATAGCTAGCCTTTTCATAGGAGAAATTTGGCAATGTAAATTCAAATTCATGCTCAGCCATAGGTGCAAGCAGGTCTATGATTTCCCCTTTGGGAAGCGCTTTTACCGGAACTATTTCCAAGACCCGTTTATAACTATCCATTATAACCAAGCCAAACTTAAGTTTACTGATTGGAACTGCGAATGAATATGGATTGTAAACCATAAAAGAAGAATTGCGATCTGTTTTGGCATTCAGGGTTAAGTTTAACCGGGTTTTCAACTTTCTGAAAGATTCAAAAGGATTTACATAGATCCCATAAAGTAAAGTACTGTCTGGCATAGTAAAAGAAATACCACCTTCCTTCATTTTTCCAGAAACAAAAAGTACTTTCTGACCGCGTACCACTTCTTCAGATTCATCTATAGAATATTGATTTTCTCGATAATTTACATCATTTAATGAAAAAGAAGAATTGCCGGAATAATAAGAAAACATAGGCGCCATCCTGTAGGAATTTTTAAAAACAACAGGAATATTCCCTATTTGTGAAGTGATCTTTCCAACCCAGGCTTTATTTCCATGCGTCTCATAAACCACGGGGAACAGTGGCTCGTATACCAATCCAATTCTAAGAAAAAGTAAAATGGCAATATTTGCCAATCCCAGGCGTACTATCCATTTTCTGGCCCCTGGGTATTCCAACATATATTCGTAGGCATTTACGGCCATGGGAATGCAAATTAGAATGATCCATTGTGTTTGTACCCTGCGCTGCAGACTTGAAAGCAAGAAAAATAATAAGATTCCATAACTGACAAATAACAAGGCCCGATTAAATTGATCCTTCCCTTTAGATTTGATCAATGCTTTGTATATCCAAGGAAAGGTTAGCCCAAAAATGGCTAGTAAGTTCAAAAAATAGCCCAGTGTAAAATCAAAGAATTCATAGGGTCTGTTTGGCCTTTCAAATAGATGATATTTAATGGATACAAAATCGTTCTCATAAAGCCAGAGGAAATGCGGGGTATAACAAAGTAGTGAGACAAGGACGGCAACCCAGGCAAAGTGGTTTTTTAAGAGTTTTAAATTGGAGAGAAGGACAAAAAAGATCACCAAAAAGGCATGGTATTTACTGTACATCAAAGCGGCCATCACAATTCCCAAGAACAAAGAAATAAGCATTCCCGGAGCATTAATAAATTTCTTATAGACCAAAAAGAACAAAGCGGTAAAAAACAACAGTGGGGTATCTGGCAACATTAGGAATCCATAGGCCTGAATCAGGGTCATTGATAGGATCAACACAAAGAAATGCGGAATGTATTCCTTCTTTTTTGGGTTATCTATGAGCAACCACAATATTATCATAGTGCCCACACCTAATAAACAACTTAATAATCTGACCCCTAATTCTCCATTAAATAAGGTGCTCCCCAGGGAGATCAAAAAGGCCACCATAGGAGGATGATCAAAGTATCCCCAGGCCAGATCCTTGGCGTAATACCAATAGTACGCCTCGTCAAAGATCAATTCTGTAATTGCCGCCTGAAGAATATTCAATATTAAAACGGCGGCCAGAAAATAAAGGAATGCTGCAGGAAACTTTTGTTTCATTCTAGATCGAATTCGTGTCAAAATTACAAATAATAGCACGTAACCCTAAGTTTATTCGAGGAAGAAAATTAAAGTATGATTTCGGTTCAGTCGCATTAAAGCACTATTTTTGCCATAATTGCCACCTTTCGATGACAGACAGTTTAGTTATTATCCCCTCCTACAATGAACTTGAGAATATTGAAGACATTATAGTTGCTGTTTTCAACCTTCCAAAGGAATTCCATGTTTTAGTGGTAGATGACAATTCACCAGACGGCACTGCTGAGGCAGTCCGGGCTATACAGAACAAATACGAAGGAAAATTATTTTTGGAAGTTAGGACCGAAAAAGCCGGTTTAGGAACTGCTTATATTCACGGATTTAAATGGGCTTTGAAAAGGGAATATCTCTATATTTTTGAAATGGATGCCGACTTCTCTCACAGACCATCGGATCTAACACGTTTATACAGGGCGTGTGTGAACGGGGCAGATGTTACTGTGGGTTCTCGGTACAAAAAAGGGGTAAATGTGGTGAATTGGCCTTTGTACAGAGTATTACTTTCTTATGGGGCTTCGTTTTATGTTAAGATAATTACGGGAATGCGTGTTCATGACCCCACTGCTGGTTTTGTTTGTTATAAGAGGCATGTTTTGGAGGCCTTGGATTTAGACGCTGTTAAGTTTATTGGATATGCCTTTCAGATAGAAATGAAGTACAGGGCCCATTTAATGAAATTTAAAATAGAAGAGGTGTCTATCATATTTACAGATCGTGAAAAAGGGAAGTCCAAGATGAGTTCTTCTATTATCTGGGAAGCGATCTTTGGCGTGATTAGTATGAGAATTCGTAGTTTGTTCAAGATAAATGGGTTTTAGAATGAGAAAAACGCTCTTAAAGAATGCAATTCTTATTAATGAGGGAAAACAATGGGAAGGAGACCTTCTTATAGAAGGTGAAAGGATTGCTAAAATAGCAAAAACCATTACTTCAGATACTGCTACCGTCATAGACATCAAGGGACATTATCTATTGCCTGGCATTATAGATGATCAGGTTCATTTCAGGGAACCGGGATTAACCCATAAGGGAACAATAGCCACTGAAAGCAGGGCGGCAATTGCCGGTGGGATCACTACTTTTATGGAACAACCGAATACCATTCCTCAAACTACGACGATAAAGAAATTAGAAGAGAAATTTGCAATGGGGGCCCGGTCCTCCTTTGCTAACTACTCTTTTCTCTTTGGCGGAACAAATGATAATCTGGAGGAATTAAAAAAATTAGATAAGAATGCCTGCTCTGGAGTGAAACTCTTTTTAGGATCCTCAACCGGGAATATGCTTGTTGATGATGAGGTGGTGTTAGAACAGATATTTAATAATACTGAGATGGTTATTTCTACTCATTGTGAGGATGAGACTACCATTAAACAAAACCTAAGTTCGTATAAAGAAAAGTTCGGCGAGGATATTCCGATAAAATGCCATCCCTTGATCCGCAGTGAGGAGGCTTGTTACCTGTCTTCTTCCAAGGCTGTGGCGCTTGCGCGAAAAACCGGGGCCCGACTTCATGTATTTCATGTGTCTACCGGAAAAGAACTTTCCTTATTCCAAAATGATATCCCGTTAGAAGATAAAAAGATAACAGCCGAGGTCTGTCTTCATCATTTATGGTTCTCAGAGGAAGATTACAAGCAATATGGAACGCATATCAAATGGAATCCGGCTATAAAGAAGGCTAGTGACAGGGAACAGCTTTGGCAGGGGCTTTTAGACAACCGTATTGATATATTGGCTACAGACCATGCTCCTCATACACTTGAAGAAAAAGATCAAAAATATTTAAAAGCTCCGTCGGGAGGTCCTTTAGTGCAGCATGCATTGCCCGCAATGATGGAGAAAGCGCTGGAAGGGAAGATCAGTATGGAAGCCATGGTGACCAAAATGTGCCATAATCCTTCTATTCTTTTTCAGATAAAAGATCGTGGATATTTAAGAGAAGGGTATTTTGCGGATCTTGTGGTGGTTAATCCAAATGAACTTTGGGAAGTAAACAAGAGCAATATATTATACAAGTGTGGCTGGTCTCCTTTTGAAGGGACAAGTTTTAAATCAAAGATCACCCACACATTTGTGAATGGTCATTTGGCTTTCAACAATGGAAAATTTTCAACAGACCTTAATGCCAAACGATTAACATTTAATAGACCATGAAAAAACTTCTTTCTCTCATCTTAGGAATTGTAATGTTTACTTCTTGTGTGGAAAGGATCATTGAAAAACCTGATGATCTCATTCCCCGAGAAAAAATGACACAATTGCTATATGACCTTGCAATATTAAATGCTGCCAAAAGCACTAATTCTGCTCTACTTGAAGAGCATTTTGATTCGCCCACCTATTTTCTCTTTGAGCAATATGGTGTTGATAGTTTACAATTTGTAAAAAGCGACTAAGAAGTACTTAAAAGAAATCGGGATATCTCTTTTTAAAAATGTTACAGGAAAAATCTATGCACTTGTCCATAGTCTCAAAATTAAAACCCAAGGTTTTTTCTAATTTCTGAGAACTGTAAAGTTGCCTTTTGCGCAGCGATTTTACAGTAATTTTAATGAGTTTTCGTCTTGTTCTGAGGAAAAGATGAATTAGCCAATCTATTCTCCACCCTGTTTCTAAAAGCCAAAAAGGAATCTTTTTTGTAGGTATCCGAACCTCAAAGGATGAAGCAATCATTGTAAACAATTCCTGATAGCTCATATTTTTTGCTATCGCAATATATCTTTCATTATAGATGTCCAAATGCATCAACTGTGTCATTATAGAAGCAACATCGTTTGCGGATACAAAAGCGGTTCCACCAGGGAAATATGAACGCATACCCTTGGCGGCATTCTTGAATAGTCGGAGACTTCCATGATCCCAATTACCAGGGCCAAGAATAATACCGGGATTAACGATCACCACCTTCAATCCCTCCTGAGAACCTCTCCAAACTTCCATTTCTGCACGGTGCTTTGAAAGTGCATAGACACTTTTCTCAGAGTCTAACCATTCATTCTTTTCAGTAACCGTAGTTTCATCAAGGGATTTTCCTATGGCAGCAATGGAGCTCGCATAGCATAATTTTTCAATATTATGGGCAATACAGAGGTTTACAATATTGGCAGTTCCCTCTACATTAATTTTTTTTAAGGATTCCCAAGCCGCTGGATTAAACGAGAGTAATGCTGCTGTGTGATATACATGGGTTACCCCAACAAAAGCTTCTTCAAGAGACGGCACATCTGTAATATCCGCTTTGATCCAAGTTATTTTATCAAAATAATTCGAAGCCTTATCTGTATAATATGAAAAAATGGTCTTCACCTCTTTCAGTGTTCCTTCCGACCTGTAAATGGCCTTCACAGGCACTTCTTTTTGTACTAATCGCCATAAGAGATGAGATCCTAATAATCCGGTACCTCCTGTTACTAAAATCATGGTTCTAAAGTACTCAAATCCAATGGATATATTTACCCGGCCAACCTTTGGCTAAATAGGATTTCTTCTATCTTTGCAAGGTTGGAAGAAAATTACACTAGATGGATTCAAATTTTGTTGCAGAATTGAAATGGAGAGGTATGTTGCACGATGCCATGCCCGGCACGGAAGAACACCTATTAACCGGGATGCAAACTGCCTATGTAGGGATAGATCCTACAGCCGATTCCCTACATATAGGACATCTGGTTGGAGTAATGATGCTCCGGCATTTTCAATTAGCAGGGCATAAACCCTATGCACTTATTGGAGGAGCCACAGGGATGATCGGAGATCCTTCAGGAAAATCAACAGAACGGAATTTACTGGATGAAACTACCTTACGATTAAATCAAGAAGCGATCAAAGAGCAACTGTCTCGTTTCCTGGATTTCGGTTCTACCTCCGATAATGCTGCGGTATTAGTGAATAATTACGACTGGATGAAAGATATTTCTTTTCTTGATTTTGTCCGTGATGTGGGCAAACACCTTACCGTTAATTATATGATGGCCAAGGATTCGGTCAGAAAAAGACTGGATGCAGAAGCTAAGGAAGGAATGTCTTTTACAGAGTTTACCTATCAACTCGTACAGGGGTATGATTTCCTTTATCTATATCAACATTACAATTGTACCCTGCAAATGGGTGGCAGTGACCAGTGGGGTAATATTACTACGGGGACAGAATTGATACGGCGCATTGAAGGTGGGAAGGGATTTGCCCTAACCTGTCCGCTTATTACGAAGGCAGACGGCACTAAATTTGGCAAAACCGAAGATGGAAATGTCTGGCTGGATGCTCATAGAACTTCTCCGTATAAATTTTATCAGTACTGGTTAAATACTTCTGATGCGGATGCTGAAAAATATATCAAGATATTTACCTTTTTATCAGAGAAAGAAATTGAAAGACTGGTTGAAGAACACACAAAAGCACCCCATCTAAGGACTTTGCAGAAACGTCTGGCAGAGGAGATCACAGTGATGGTTCACTCTCAAGATGATCTGGATAATGCCCAAATAGCCACGACCATATTATTTGGCAATTCTACTTCAGAACATCTTAAAAAATTAAATGAACATACATTCCTGGAAGTGTTTGATGGGGTACCTCAAGCTACGGTTTCCAGAGATGATTTGGAAAATGGACTAGACATGATAGCTGCCCTTTCGGCAAAAACAAGTTTTTTAAGTTCCAACGGGGAGGCAAGAAGAGAGCTAAAACAAAATTCGATCTCAGTAAACAAAGAAAAGGTAGCTGAGGACTTTATGATAAAAGAATCGGACCTTATTAAAGATCGTTATGTGCTTCTTCAACGAGGTAAGAAGAATTACTTCGTTTTAGTAATTGAGTAGGCTATAATTATAGATTTAGAGAACCATCAAATTACAACCGCGGACGTCTGCATGGTCAAAACGACCTAGAATTTCAAACCCACCATCTTCTCTAATTTTACCCAGATCTTGGGTAGCCAGGAAAGAGCAGGAGTATAAGTTGGCCAAATCAATGATATTGATGCCCCCAGATCTGCCTTCGGGATGCCAACTTAGTGGATCCTCTGTGTCTCTAACTAAAACCTTCATCCATGGCGGGGTATAAAAGATACCATTGCCTTTAGAATAGGCTTGCGACAGTAATTCTGTCATACCATATTCAGAATGAACAGTATTGATCCCGAATCCCAATTTTATCTTATCGTGAAGTTCTTCGCGTATCAATTCCTTCCTCCTGCCTTTCATGCCCCCTGTCTCCATAATGATAGTATTCATTAATTGAAAGGAATTGGCCTCTGCCATATCGAGCAAGGCAAAGGAAACACCAATGAGTAAGACCTTAACTCCCTGGGAATCCAAACGCATTAATTTTTGTGCCAGGACATCCTGGTCCTCTAAATAAAAACCGCTCTCAGGATGATCACTTAGTTGGATAAGATCATTTACCATATAAACCAGGGACGATCCTTCCCTTTCTAAATAAGATGGAAGCAAAGCTAAAATACAATACTCCCTTACATCGCCGTAAAATAGTTTAAACCCCGTTCGAAAACTTTGTTGGTACAGAGATATTTCGGCCACATAATGCTTACTGAGGTTACTACCGGTAGTGCCACTACTGCTAAAAACTAAGGAGGGTTTTTTGCTAGTGCTTAGTACCTCTTTTGTACGAAAAAATTCAATGGGTAAAAAAGGAATGTCTTCAATGCACTTTACTTTGGAAGCAACAATGCCAAGGAAGTCACAGAATTCATGGTAGACCTCATTATTCCGATACTGAAAATTGAATACCTCAAGTGCGTTGGAAGAAAATTCTTGACTGTTTTTGATGCCTAAAAAACTTGTTGTGTCCATGGGGAACGGTACTCCTGCAAAAATAGGCAAAATTAGAACCCTTTAAGGAAGGCTGTTCAAAATGAAAGAAGAAGAATTTGTACTTTATTTTACAACCAATTTCCGGGTCATGGATTTTTGTCTTTCTGTAACCTGAAGGACATAAACACCTGGAACCAATTGTGAAATGTTAAGTGTGTTTGTTGAGATTCTATCTGTTAGCACTACTTCACCCAAAACGTCATAGACGGTGACAAGTTTGGTGTCATTGTAATCTGAAGAAATATACACCGCATCACCGTATACGGGATTAGGGTACAATTTAAAATTAGGGATCTCTTGTGATGAGGCAGAAACCAAGGTTGCATTATCCTGCCCATAACCCCATACAGAAATGAGCAAAAAAGAGGTTAAGTAGAGTATTTTCATCAATATTGATTTGGGATCAACACTTAAAAATAGTTCAAGGACTTAGGAATGCATAGAATTTGTTGTGAAATAAATAAAAATGTAGGTGAAAAATTTTAAGATGGTAATTCGTCGATAAAATGAATCTTTTCATCGATAAAGACAATTCGCAAAAATGGAAGTACTGAGATGCTAACTTTCGGAGAATAAAACTATTTTACGATCAATTTACGTGTGGCGACCTTGTTTTTTTCAAAAACACGCAGCACATATACCCCGGCATCAAGATCCGTCAAATTGAGTTCTTTACCCAGTATGGTTGTTTCAATGACCAAAGTGCCTAAAACATCGAAGATCAGTACTTTTTTTGGGGCATTGGCCTGGGTTTCGATATATACTTTACCGCTAACAACAGGGTTAGGATATAAGGTAAAACCAGCAATATCTCCCGGGTTTACCTGCTTATCCTGTGCAAGTCCGGTAGAGAAAATTAATAAAAAAGCCAGTAGGTAGAAGTGCTTCATACAGAAGGGGTTACAGAGATCTGTAAACAAATATAATTGTTTTAATAATTCAAAGTCCTCAGAAGGTCTATTCTGGTTAAGAAAATCGATGAAATGCATCTTTATTAACATTTAGAGCATCAATCATTCTTTTTTTTGAGTATTTTTTCTGAAATCTGGTATAAAAAACACCTCCAAACTTACCATAGGCAACTGTGCCCAATGTTATAAAAATGTTATGTTCGTTAATTAAAATAGATGTATTCAAGGAGTGTACTATTTATTTATACTTTTGGAAGGATCACCAAACATGAAACCGATGAAGAAGCAAGACATTCGAATTCTCCTTGTTGATGATGAACCAGATATTTTGGAAATTTTGAAATACAATCTAATTTCGGAAGGCTATCAGGTTTCAACAGCAAAGAACGGTTTAGAAGGCGTAGAGAAAGCGAAGAAAAAAAAGCCCCACCTTATCATTTTAGATGTTATGATGCCCGAGATGGATGGCATAGAAGCCTGTGAAAAAATTCGAAATACGGTAGGACTTGAAGATACGATCATTACATTTCTCACTGCCAGGGGCGAGGACTATTCTCAGGTAGCCGGTTTCGATGCAGGAGCAGATGATTATATCACCAAACCCGTAAAACCTAAAGTTCTTATGAGTAAGGTGAAAGCATTATTGAGACGACTTAAAAAGTCCGAAGAGCCGCAAGCAGACATCAAGAAAGTTGGGAACATTGTAATTAATAGGGAAGAATACAAAGTTGTAAATAAGGGGAAGGAAATTATCCTACCCCGTAAAGAATTTGAATTATTATCACTTTTAACCTCAAAACCAGATAAGGTATTTAAGAGGGAGGTTATTCTCGATAAGGTTTGGGGGCAGGAAGTGATTGTTGGAGGGCGCACAATTGACGTTCATATTCGAAAATTAAGAGAGAAGATCGGCGATCACCATTTCAAAACCGTAAAGGGGGTGGGATATAAGTTTGTATTGTAATGGCCATTAAACTAAGGAAATCTTACAAGTTTGCTTTCAGATCTTCCTTGTATATATCGGTTGCCCTCACCGTATTTATTCTGGGAGTGACCTACCTTGCAGATCTTTGGAACTATTTGCCATTCATGGTTCTATTTGCACTCTTAATCTTTGGCATTTCTTTTTTCATTATACAAATCAGGGTAGAAAAATTTATTTATAAAAGGATCAAAAAAATATACGACGATGTTTCTCTTTTAGAGTCTACCTCTTTTGCATCCGGGCCAATTACTACAGACATGGCTACGCTCACCTCCGAAATTGAGAAGTTTGCAAAAGACAAAAGAATTGAGATCGATACACTGAAGATCAGAGAAGAATACAGGAAGGATTTTTTGGGGAATGTCTCCCATGAACTCAAGACACCACTATTTACTGTCCAGGGGTATATTTTAACCTTACTTGATGGGGCATTGGAAGACAAAAAAGTTAGAAAAAAGTATCTGCAACGGGCTAATAAAGGGGTAGAGCGCCTCATTTACATCGTAAAAGATCTTGATCTCATCACCAAATTAGAGGTAGGCGATCTTAGTTTGGAAGAAAGCAGTTTTGACGTCATAGAACTCATTCAAAATGTTTTTGAACTATTGGAGATGAAAGCTAGTAAAAGAAATATTAGCCTCACCTTCGATATGGATTATAAAACCCCAGTTTATGTATGGGCCGATCGCGATAAGATTCAGCAGGTCATTACGAATTTGGTCGTTAACTCAATAAAATATGGTCATACGGGTGGAACAACAGAAGTTAGTGTCGAAAACCTTATTAAAAATAAGGTCATAGTTAGAGTAACTGATAATGGTGAAGGAATACCAGAGTCGCATATACCACGGATCTTTGAACGTTTTTACAGGATCGATAAGAGCGGAAGTAGAAAAGAAGGAGGATCGGGACTAGGTCTATCAATCGTAAAACACATTATTGAAGCCCATGGTGAAAAGATCTATGTGGAAAGTGTGGTGGAGGTGGGTTCTGAATTTTCATTTACTCTGGAAAAATCGAAGAAACAGTCGGCCTAATTTACCCCTCATCTGACTAATTCCTTAGCTTTGTTACGAATCAATTCCTGAATTTAAGTGGGGAGTAAAAACAAATTAAAACGCTTTAAGGAGAACGAGACTTTTGAGAATGTAATTCAGCCTCAAAGGGATGAAGTGCTTTCCGGTACTTTTTCACTCAAAGGCAAGTGGGCAACATTTTTTGGAAATACAAATCCCATAGTGCTTGAACTTGGCTGTGGAAAAGGGGAATACACCGTTGGATTGGCAAAATTATATTCGGATAAGAATTTTATAGGAATAGACATAAAAGGTGCCCGTTTATGGAGAGGGGCCAAGACGGCTTTGGAGAATTCCCAGAAGAATGTAGCTTTTTTAAGATCACAGATATCATTGATCGACCAACTTTTTGCAGCTAATGAGGTGTCTGAAATATGGATCACCTTCCCTGATCCCCAGATTAAATTTAAACGAACCAAGCATAGACTAACCAATATTGAATTTTTGGAAAAGTATAAGAGCGTTCTGCAAAAAAACGGAATAGTTCATCTAAAAACAGATAGTGAATTTATGCATGGCTATACTTTAGGGCTTCTACAAGGCTTAGGATTAGACATTCTTTACGCCAATCACGATATCTACAGAAATGAAGGAAGCCCAAAGGAAGTCATGGAAATACAGACCTTTTATGAAAATCAGTATCTTGAGAAAGGAAAACCAATCACTTATTTGAAATTCAGGATCGCATCCGTATGACCCATCTGCTCATTCTATTTTTTGTGACTTTTTCGGCAGCCTTTATGGCAACGGTTCCGCCGGGTCTTCTAAATATGAATGCAGCTAAAACAAGCGTAGAAAAAGGCAAGAATAATGGCATTATTTTTAGCCTTGGGGTTTCTACAATGATCATGACGCAGGCCTATCTGGCAGTTCTCATTTCAAAATTTCTTTTTAATAACCCGGAGATCATAGATCTTTTAATGAAAATAGCACTCGGTATCTTTGCCTTCTTAGCTGTTTATTTTTTTGTAATGGCTAAAAAAATAAAGCCGAATAAGATCCGAATTGTAAAAATGAGCAAGAAGAATAGCTTCTTTAAAGGGATGTTATTGGCAGCACTTAATTTATTGACTATTCCTTATTACAGTGGGCTTAACGTAATGTGGAATGCCTCTGGCTGGATCAAATTCCAAGCTTGGGATATTGCTACCTTTATTCTGGCAGCTGGCAGCGGTACTTTTACGGTCCTCTATTTGTATACCTTCTACTTTAATAAATTAGAATTGAAGACTAAAAATTTCTCTAAGAACTCCAATTATGTTATTAGTGTTCTTATGGTTATTTTATTGATCATCACTATTATACGTTTATTTTACAGGGACCATGGATAATGAAAAAGAACATTTTTTTGAAAGAGTGTATGAGATAGTGAAACACGTGCCATATGGACGGGTTACCTCCTATGGAGCAATTGCCAGGTATCTTGGTTCTGCAAGGAGTGCCCGGGTGGTAGGTTGGGCCATGAATAATGTTGGGGACCGTGAAACAGTTCCTGCACACCGTGTTGTTAACAGAAATGGCTTGCTTACAGGGAAACATCATTTTCAAGGCACTCTACTCATGCAGCAATTGCTGGAAAATGAAGGAATATTGGTAAGGAATGATCAGATCCTCGATTTTAAAAAACACTTCTGGGATCCCCTGAAAGAACTAGGAGAACCATTGTAGAATGACGTACTATAAGAGTTCTAATTACCCATAAATAAGGGGTATGATCCTATAAGTCATTTCCATTCATATCTTTCCAATTCTCAGCATGAAGTCCTATCTTTGTTGTTTAGAATCATTTTACATTAACTCAAGGGTATATCCTGATGAAATTAAATAAAAACGACATTTTAGAAGCACTGCAAACCATCTCTGTACCGGGAGAAGGCCAGAATATGGTAGAAAGCGGAGCGGTTAAAAATATACAGGTCTTTGGTGATGAAGTAGTGGTAGATATTGTCATCAAGAATCCGAGTTTACAGGCTCGCAAAAAAACGGAGGTTTCTATTCTTCAAACCATCCACAGGAAGGTCTATGAGAAGGCAAAGATTACGGTAAATTTAAAGGTAGAAGCTGCTACTCAACCCCAAGTAAATGAGATAAAAGGGAAACCTATTCCCGGTATACAAAATATCATTGCTGTTGCTTCCGGCAAAGGTGGGGTAGGAAAATCTACCATTACGGCCAACCTGGCAGTGACATTATCAAAAATGGGTTTTAAAGTGGGGATCCTGGATGCCGATATCTATGGGCCTTCAATTCCTATTATGTTCGATGTAGCTATGGAAAAACCATTAGCTGTTGAGGTAGATGGTAAATCGAAAATGAAACCTATTGAGAGTTACGGACTCAAAATTTTATCCATAGGATTTTTCACACAACCTAACCAAGCGGTAGTTTGGAGGGGACCCATGGCGGCAAAGGCCTTGAACCAGATGATCTTTGATGCCCACTGGGGAGAATTAGATTTTATGCTCATAGATCTTCCTCCGGGAACCGGAGATATACATCTCAGTATCATGCAATCATTACCGATAACGGGAGCTGTAATAGTTAGTACACCTCAGGAAATTGCACTAGCAGATGCACGCAAAGGAGTAGCCATGTTCCAACAAGAAGCGATCAATGTACCTGTATTGGGTATCGTTGAAAATATGGCCTATTTTACACCAGAGGAATTACCAGATAACAAATATTATATTTTTGGAAAAGAAGGTGCTCAACGTCTTGCAGAGGATATTGGCGTACCTTTTTTAGGTGAAATACCCCTGGTTCAAAGTATACGGGAGGCGGGTGACGCAGGTAGGCCTGCGGCAATGCAAACTTCTACTTCTTTGGAAACGGCTTTTCAGGATATGACGAAAAATGTGGTACAGGAAATTGTTCGGAGAAATACGAGTTTACCTCCCACCGAAGCTATAAAGATTACTACCATGGCTGGATGTGCAGCAGTTAATAAGAAAGTGTAATGACTTCAGAGGAACTTAGAAAAAATGTTGAAAAAGCACTGGATGAAATTCGTCCCTTTTTACAAAGTGACGGTGGAGACATTTCACTGGTTTCCATTGAAAACAACAATTCAGTTAAAGTACGCTTAGAAGGTAACTGCGTAGGCTGTAGTGTTAATCAGATGACCTTGAAAAGTGGTGTGGAAATGACCATTAAGAAGCACGTGCCTCAAATTGAACAAGTCATCAATGTTGATTAATATATGCTGTCTAAGACATTGAATACTATCACTTCCATAAGAATCTCCTTCAAATTAACTCCCGCGTTCTAGATCCTGGCCTGGTATGTAAACAGGTTGTAGTAACGCCCCTCTTTTGCGATTAGATCATCGTGTTTTCCTTGCTCCACAATACGACCGTCCTCAATGACCAGTATTTGATCTGCACGGCGAATAGTACTTAATCTGTGCGCAATAACAAAGGTGGTTCTGCCCTTTGTCAATGCCGCTAAACTCTGTTGAATGAGTCCTTCGCTTTCGGTATCGAGGTTAGAGGTAGCTTCGTCCAGAATAAGTACCCTGGGATCTGCTAAAATAGCTCTGGCAATGGCAATACGTTGTCTTTGTCCTCCTGATAGTTTAATTCCTCTTTCACCAATCAGGGTATCTAAACCCTCTTCAAAACGATCCGTAAATTCATTGACATATGCCGCTTTAACGGCTTCCAATAATTTCTCTTCAGACGCGTCTGGCCTTGGGAATAGTATATTTTCCCGTATAGTGCCCTCAAAAAGAAAATCGTCCTGCAGCACAACGCCTAGATGTTTTCTATAGCTATTTAGGGATATTTTTGAAAGATCCTTCCCGTCTACTGTGATGACTCCGGAATCCGGATTCAAAAAACTGGCCGCCAAACCGGCAATAGTACTTTTTCCTGAGCCGGAACTGCCAACTAGTGCAACAACAGATCCAGAAGGAACTTTAAAACTAATGGAATGCAACACTTCTTTTTCCTCTTCATAGGCGAAATAAACATCCTTGAATTCAATATCTCCTTTAATCTTTTCAATGGTAATAGTGCGATCTTCCAGATTTTCTTCTTCGGTCATGTTCATCAACTCCTCAGTCCTGTCCAGCCCGGCTAATGCTTCACTTAACTGGCTGCCAATATTACTCATTTGTACAATAGGTGCTACCATGAGTCCGAGCAGGAAAGTGAATTCTAAAAACTCACCCAGGGTAAGCTGGTCGTTCATAATCTTATAACCTCCAATGCCCATGATCCCTGTGGTAGCCACCCCTAAAAGAAAGGTGGAAGAGCTGGTCATGACGGCGGTTGCAGTTAAACTTTTTTTTACATTCTGGTATAATCGATGTACACCATCTTTAAACACATCGTGTTCCTGTACCTCCGCATTAAATCCTTTTATTACCCGTATCCCTCCCAGGGTTTCTGTAAGCCGACCTGTAACTTCAGCATTGATTTTTCCACGGTTTCGAAAAATTGGACGAATGATCTTGAAGGCTTTTAGGGCCACTACAGCAAATATGGCGAGAGGTATTAGTGCAAATACGGTCATAGAAACACTAATATTTAGTAAGAGAACCAAGGCCGCAATTGCCGTGATGGATCCGCCTACCAATTGCACCAAACCAGTACCAATGAGGTTTCTTACTCCCTCAACATCTGTCATGATCCTGGATACTAACTCACCCGACTTTGTATTGTCGAAGAATCGGATAGGGAGCGTCAGGATCTTGTGTTGTACCTGGGCGCGTAACTCAGAGATCATGTACTGTGCCTGTACGCTCAATATTTTTGTCAATAGAAAAGAGGTAACTGCTTGCACAAAAATAGCAATGATTACAATTCCTATAAGGAGCTTTAAAAATGGGAGGTCCTTATTGGGGATAATATCATCCATTAAATATTTAAGGGACATTGGCGCCACAAAACTGGCAGCCTTGCTTATTACTATTAAAATGAGACCTATGAAAACCAGATTTCGCCGGGGCCAAATAATGGTCTTAAATGCTTTGAGAATGCTTACTTTTTTATCGGCCATAAATGAAATGATGATTATTACCAGAAGGCCCCCAAGTTACGTATAAAATCAGCATAATTTATATAGCAAATCCCTTGTGATATATTATTCTAAATTAGTATTTCAACAATAAGTCTGGTAAATTCACGCTGCAACAAATTTACACTATGGAAACTCTGGATAGTAATGGGAATCTTCTCGAAGATGGGGACAATGTACATGTCACAAAGGATCTTAAGATAAAAGGAATGTCGAAGACCTTAAAGCGAGGGAACCTGATAAAGAATATTAGACTTACCTCAGATTCTAATTCCGTGGAATGCAGGATCGGGAAAAGTACTATTGTATTAAAAACACAGTTTTTAAAGAAAGCCTAGATATGAAACAGATACAACTCCTTTTTGTTTTTTTATTTCTTGCATCTTGTAGTGCTGTAGACACGCCTTCCGATCTTGAACGTTGGGAGACATATGCAGATAACACTACCATTGTAAGAGATGATTTTGGCGTACCCCATATATATGGAAAAACCGATGCCGATGCCGTTTTCGGATTGTTATATGCTCAATGTGAAGACGATTTTAACAGGGTAGAGCAAAACTATATCTGGGCTACAGGAAGGCTGGCTGAGGTAGAAGGGAAGGAAAAACTTTATAGCGATCTGCGGGCACATTTGTTTATGACAAAGGAAGAAGCCATTGCTAACTATGAAAAAAGCCCGGAATGGTTAAAAGAACTATGCGATGCATTTGCCGCCGGGATAAATTACTATTTACATACCCATCCGGAGGTTACACCCAAACTTCTGACAAAATTTGAACCATGGATGCCGATGTACTTTAGTGAAGGGTCTATTGGGGGCGATATAGAGCGCATAAGTACTCAAAAAATACAGGCGATGTACGAAAAAGGAATTGCATTCCCCAAGGCTATGGAAGCTGAATTTGAAAAGAAAGAAGCTGAACTGGAACCTCAGGGATCCAATGGTATTGCGATCTCAGGAAAGCTTACACAGTCTGGCAATGCTATGCTTTTAATTAATCCCCATACCTCATTCTATTTTAGGGGCGAGGTTCATGCGGTCAGTGAAGAAGGTCTAAATGCGTATGGAGCAGTAACATGGGGTCAGTTTTTTATATATCAGGGGTTTAATGAAAAAACAGGCTGGATGCACACTTCAACCTATACCGATGTCATGGATGAATTTGTAGAAACCGTGGTGGACCAGGAGGGAGATCTGCTCTATCAATATGGAGAAGAACTGCGGCCGGTGACAATCTCAGAAGTGACCCTAAAATATAAGGAGGGAGATGCGTTGAAAGAAAAGACCTTTCCAACGTACAGGACCCACCACGGACCTATTACACATATGGAAGGAGATCGGGTAGTAGCCTCTGCCATGATGTGGGAACCGGTAAAGGCACTGGAGCAATCTTATATTCGTTCAAAACAACAAGGGTATGATGGGTTCAGGGAGATGATGGATATCCGTACGAATTCTTCTAACAATACGGTATATGCGGATGCAGAAGGGAATATTGCCTATTTCCATGGTAATTTTATTCCGGTGCGCGATACGATCTATGATTATTCGCAACCGGTTGAAGGCAAAGATCCCAGAACAGATTGGAAAGGATTACATACAGTAGATGAAAATATTTTGGTCTTGAATCCGCAGAACGGGTGGCTACAAAATTGCAATTCGACCCCGTTTACTTCGGCTCTTGAGCATAGCCCAAAAAAGGAGAATTATCCAAACTATATGTCTATTGACCGGGAAAATTTCAGAGGGGTTCATGCGATAGAATTATTGCGAAACAGAAGTGGCTATACCTTAGATAGCCTTATTAAACTGGCATATGATCCTTATTTGCCGGCATTTTCGGCGCTTATACCCGGACTAGTGGAAGCCTATGACAAATTTCAACCTAAAGACCCTGAAATGGCCAAGGCCATCGAACTTCTTAGAGCATGGGACTACAAGACCTCAAAGGAATCCATAGGTATGACCCTAGCGCAGTTTTACGGTACTAATTATGGCAGGGATGGTGCTCGCCCTTATGCTATGAACGATATGGAAGCCATGACATATTTTGGGTCTGACTCCCCTCACAAAGAACGAATTACAATATTTGAAATGACCCTAAAGCAACTCGAAAATGATTTTGGGAGCTGGGTAATACCATGGGGTGAGGTAAACAGGTATCAACGTCTTAATGGTGATATTCGCCAGGCTTTTGATGATACTAAACCCAGTATTCCTATTGGCTTTGCCTCCGGGCGCTGGGGAGCGCTGGCAGCATATGGTGCACGCTATACCAACAATACCAAAAAGATCTATGGTACCCGAGGTAACAGCTTTGTAGCCGTAGTTGAGTTTGGGGAGAAAGTGAAAGCAAAAAGTATATTAGCAGGGGGACAAAGTGCGGATCCTTCTTCACCGCATTTTGATGATCAGGCGCAACCCTATGCCGATATAAAATTTAAAGATGTGGCTTTCTACAAGGAGGATGTTATGAAACGGGCACAAGAGACCTATCGGCCTGGTAAACGGTAAGGGACTATTCTTTTACAATGATCAGGGAGGCTTTAGAACCGGTAGAAAGCAACCATTTATTAGAGTAAATAAGCTTACCCATATCATCATAGACGTCTACCTGTGCCGTATTTGGCCCCGAGGTTCCTTGGTTTAGGGCCTCAAAATCTAAGCGATTAAATCCTTTTTCAAGGGTAAGGTTGACTCCTTTAAAACTCCCCGTTAGTAGAATGTTAGGATCTATCACTTGTTCATTGGCATAGATCTTTACCCTGTCTCCGTCTACATATTCATGATCGCGGCAGACGATACCAACAAATTTGGAGGTAGTTTTAATATCCCCCAAATACATATCTCCATAATGCTCTTTGCTATTCCCTTTTTCGCGCTCTCCAACTTTTGGATCGATCTTCAGATCGTATCCTGCTTGTCTTAATTCTTTATCGGGGAGCATTTGGATATTTCTGGCCATGAGTGAATCCTTTAGATTGGGAGTCTTACTCATATCTATCACAGAAGGCATTCTAAGTGCGTTGCCTTGCTGAGGACTGGCTTTAATATCCAGTGTTGGTTTTGGCCCTATTTTCAAAGGCTGTGTTTTAGGAATATCCGTTTGTGACATTCCAATCGCAACAAAACCCAAAATAAAAAACAGTGTAGAAAAGGCTTTCATAGCAACACTTTTACGTGTTAAAGGTAGCAAATACCCTGCCATGAGGATATAAATCGTTGTTAAATTCGATAAATGCCCTCTATGACTTGTGCTAATTTATTGAAAATTTCAAGGATTGTTTTTGGATCTTCTTTCCCAATATTGAGGTCTGGTATCAATGGTTTCCTGGTTCCAATACGCAGGAGTTACTTTATGACCATCAAAGGTTTTTAGTTTGCGTTGGTAGATCCAAATAGTAGGATTAAAAACCATATCAGTAACGGCAACTGTATAGAGTTGTGGATCTTCTTCGCTCTTTTTTTTGTCTTCCGCTGTTAGCACCTCAAAGCCGTTGTGCTCCAATAATTTTTTTAAGAAATCCCTGCGGTCTTTATCTACCCCTTTTTCTACGAAGGTCACCCTGGTTTCCTCAATACTACCAAACATATGTTTACCTCCTAAGCCCATATCTTTTTAATTAAACGTAGCACTTAATGAATAAATATAATCGTAAACAGGACTATAGATCCCAAGCAACAATATGCCAACAACGGTGATTATTAGTCCTAATCGCATATAGATCTTATTTTTAAAAAAAGGAATGGCATGTTCACTGGTTCGTAAGAACATAGCGCGTATTACCAACAGATAATAATAAAGGGAAATGGTTACGTTCACTACAGCAAGAAATACCAGCAGATAGTATCCTTTGCTGGCAGCTGCCGTGAACAGGAAGAATTTACCAAAAAAACCTGCTACGGGTGGAATTCCTGCCAGGGAAAAGAGTCCTAACATCATCACCAGACTCAATTTCGGGTTTGTGCGGTAGAGTCCTTCATAATCTTTCATATTTTCTTTCCCTGTCTGTAATGAAATAGACTGAACAACCCCAAAGGCAGCGAGATTTGAGAAAATATAGATTAATACAAAATAGACAACAGTAGCAGTTCCTAATTGATCTCCTGTAATTAATCCCAAAAGGATAAATCCGGCCTGGGCAATGGAAGAAAATGCCAGAAAACGCTTCATATTCTGTTGTCGTAATGCGAATAAATTACCGATAAACATAGTAAGAACAGCCAGCACATATATCATGTCTTCCCAATACTGCATTAGCGGTTTTAAAACTGTAAACAGCAAGATCATCAGAATAAATACCGCAGCCCCTTTGGAAATAACCGATAAGTATGAGGCAATTGGAATAGGGGCACCTTCATAAACATCAGCTGTCCATAAATGAAATGGAACCAGGGAAATTTTGAATCCCAAACCGGCAAAAAAGAGGACCATACCCAAAATAGTTAGATCACTCCCGGTAATTGAGCCAATAATATCAGCAAAATAGATTGAACCTGTTGTGGCGTATAATAGTGTAATACCAAACAAAGATATTCCGGAAGCCAGGGCCGATGACAAAATGAGCTTTATCCCCGCTTCACTCGATTTCATTTTAAATATTTCAAAAGCTGCCAGGGAAGCCAGAGGAAGTGTGGACAATTCCAATCCTAAATAGAACATTAAAAAATCACCGGAT
>NZ_CAMYKH010000016.1:4779-39222 GCF_947258935.1 uncultured Muriicola sp. | reverse complement strand
TTTGAGATAAAATCATTGGCTCCCAGCTCAAAGGCGGAAAGCACGTTCTCTTCATTACCTGCGGATGAGATAATGATGATAGGCACTTTTGATCCAAGGGTATTCCTGACAAAATCTACCAGTTCGAGGCCGGAGAAATAAGGCATCATAATATCACTTACAATGATGTCTGGCATCTCTTTTTCCAGCTGTTCCTTCATTTCCCTTCCATCACAGGACCAGTGCACTTTGTACCCGGCCTTGTCTAAGCGGTAGTTGAGCAATGAAGCCAATAGTTCATCATCGTCTGCTAACAATATCTTTTTCATGATTGGTTTCTTTTACTTCTCTTTTTTTAATCGGGTTACTTCGGCATCCAAGGCGAATTCTACCATGGGATATTCTGTTACAAATTGTTGGAACAGAAAGTTCATTTGGTCATAATTTCTGTCGTTCATACAATGTTCGTGTAATTGCTGCACCAGGATGAGAAGGTTGCCAGTTTGCATCATTGCCAAACCCGCTTTTAATTTATGAGTGGAAAATTGTAATTGTTCAAAGTCTTTATTTTGGAGGTGTAACTTGGCCTTGCCAATAAATTCGAGAGCATTCCTCTTGTACAATTCTACCAATTCCGCGAGCATGTCTACTTCTCCCATGCAATCATCCAATACTTCTGTCAGATCTAGTTTGGTCAACTCATCTGCCTTTGGAGTAAGTTCCTCTTGGTCCTTCAAGCTGCCTTGAAAGTCCGTTGATTCAGGCTTTGTAATTCCATACTGGATCAATTTGTCAAGGAGCTCTTCGGGCGTATAAGGTTTTAAGATGAAATCATTTATCCCATCTTTGCTGGCTTTTTCTTTATCCTTTACAGAGAAATCGGCCGTTAAGGCAACAACAGGCACTTGTGAGATCCTTTGCTGTTGATGGGCCCTTATGCGTCTGGTAATTTCATATCCATCAACTACCGGCATATGCAAATCCATAAATACCACATCTATGAGCTCATTTTCCAATATTTGCAGACCTTCTAACGCATTCTCGGTAACAAAGAAGGTGCAGCCCCAACTCGTAAGTCGTTTTTTTATGAGATATTGATTTAAGGGATTATCCTCAAAAACGAGCACATTTAAGGTGTCTACAGATTGTCTATTTTCTTTCTTTCTTGTTTTCATTTTTAAAGGTTGTTTTTTGCCCAAGGCATAATCAAGTCTAATTGTAAACTGTGTTCCTTTTTGCAGTTCGCTTTTTACAGAAATAGCACCGCCCAGCCTATCAACAATTTGTTTTACGATGCTTAATCCAAGTCCGGCTCCACCATATTTGGAAAAGGTGTGCTGTTCTGCTTGCCGGAATGCTTCGAAGATATGTTTAAGATCTTCTTGAGGTATCCCAATACCAGTATCCTCAATAATGAATTCTATAGAACACTTGTTGTTTTGGATCCCTATCAACCGCATACTAAGCGAGACACTTCCCTTTTCCACGAATTTGATGGCATTTCCCAAAAGGTTGAGAAGTACTTGAGATAGCTTTGAGGGATCTCCAAGCAGATTCACCGGAATGTCAGGGTCCGTTTTTACTTCAAAGGCGATCTTTTTGTCAATGATCAATGTCTCACACAAATACACAACTTCGTTGATAAGATTTTGCATATTAAATGGAACTTCATTGAACTCCTTCGAACTGGCCTCTAGTTTTGAATATTCTTGTAACTCATCGATGATCTCCATCAAAAAACTTGAAGCGGCCTGAATGGCATGAACCTGTTCTTTTTGTGCTTCGTTTAAAGCCCCTTCCTCTAAGAGATCTGTAAAGCCAATTATGCCGTTTAGTGGAGTTCTGATCTCATGGCTTACTTTAGCTATAAGCCGCGATTCCTTCTCGTCTGCAGATGTTTTTGATCTGCTTCTATCACGGTCTATAGTGTTGTTTTTAATTCTTTCCGGCTCAAATCCCCAGATCTTGCCCTCCAAATCATTTTTAAACCTATCAAATGATTCTTTAAGTCGGGTAGCTTCTGCCGTAGTTAATTCTTCAAAAGAGAAACTGTTAAGTGCTACTTCTAAATCGGAAATTTGGCTAAGTAGGTTTTTAGATTTCAAGATGTTGGATTTGTTCAAACTATTCTTTACTAAAATCCCCCTTTAAAGGGGGGCTGACAATTAAATGTTACCTACACTGGGTATAGTGTTGTCAAATTGCTTTATTTGTAGGTCTAAAAAAGCGTCTAATGAAGTATTTCATCCAATTTCTATGCATTTTATCGGTACTATCCTGTGCAGATACCAAAAACCATGACAATGAAGATTTATTAGCAAACGCGAAAAGAATCCATGAAGCTGTCATTACTATCGATACGCATGACGACATCAACGTCAAAAATTTTACGGATAGCATAAACTATACACAACGTCTAGAAACACAGGTTAATTTGCCAAAAATGAATGAAGGTGGACTAGATGTGGCCTGGTTAATTGTCTATACAGGACAGGATTCATTGAACGCAGACGGCTATGCGCGTGCACATGAGAATGCCATGTCCAAATTTGAGGCTATTCACAGACTGTGTGAAGAGATCGCACCAGATCAAATAGGACTTGCCCTCACTTCAGATGAAGTAAGATCTATCCATAGATCTGGAAAGAAGGTTGCCATGATAGGCGTTGAGAATGCCTACCCGATAGGAGAAGATCTTTCCAATTTTGAGAAATACCAAAAACTGGGAGCCCGTTATGTATCACTTTCGCATAATGGCCATAGTCAGTTTTCAGATTCTAATACGGGAGAAGCAGATAGCATATGGTTATATAATGGTTTAAGTGAACTAGGTAAAAATGCTGTATATGAATTGAATAGAGTTGGAATGATGATAGATATTTCTCATCCTTCCAAGGCTTCAATGATGCAGATGATAGCGCTGAGCAAGGCGCCATTAATAGCCTCACATTCTTCTGCCAGAGCTCTCTGCAACCATAGCAGAAACCTGGATGATGAGCAATTAATGATGCTTAAGGAAAATGGTGGCGTGGTTCAAACAGTAGCATTTAGTTCTTATCTGAACACTGAGAAGGACGAGGCCCATTCTGCCTATATGAAAGAACTTTATAAGAACGTAGCCGATTCTCTTGGTCTTCCCTGGTATGAAAGGTCTCAATTTCGTTCCCTTAGCAGGGAACAACAGGGAGCCTTTATGGAAAACTACCCTAAAGTAATGGCTTTGGGCAGGGAATTGGCGAAATCCAGAAAAGATGTTCCACCTGCCGTAGATGTGTCAGATTTTGTGGATCATATTGATTATATGGTAGATCTAATAGGGATTGATCATGTAGGAATTAGTTCCGACTTTGATGGTGGTGGAGGTATTGAAGGTTGGTCTGATGCATCCGAAACGCTGAATGTAACCATAGAGTTAGTAAAACGCGGGTATACTGAGGAAGAGATTGGGAAGTTGTGGGGTGAAAACCTGATGCGCGTTTTAGACCAGGTGCAGGCAGTTGCCAAAGAAATGGGCTAATCTAGTCGTCATCTTCTGCAAGGCGATCTTTCACATATTCTATCTTTGTCTTGCCGTGTGGCAAGGGCTTTCCATTGGGGTCGAGATTCACCATGATGATATTGTCCACAGTAAGGATGGTTTCCCTATTCATTTTATTGCGTGCTTCGCATTTCAGGACAATGGAGGTCTTGCCAAATTTTACCACCTTTATACCTATCTCTACAATATCACCCTGATGGGCTGTACTCATAAAATTGATCTCTGACATATATTTGGTGACCACCTTTTTATTCTCTAATTGAATAATGCTATAGAGAACGGCCTCTTCATCTATCCATGAAAGCAAACGTCCGCCAAATAAGGTCTCATTAGCATTTAAATCTTCAGGTTTTACCCATTTTCTCGTGTGAAATCGCATAGTCCGAATTTTGGGACAAAAGTACCACAATTTCAAATCCGTCTCCAAAACAAAGTCAATACTTACCATTAATTATCAATCCTATAAATCAGAACAGATAAAATTGTCAACTCGGAAAAATTGAGGGGCCTGGGCTACTTAATTCATTTGTTAAACATATCAAAAGGATCTTCATTAATCCTCGGGAATTTAAGAAATTGGTGAAAATTTCAGTAGAATGATCCTATTTGTAGATATGGACGAGGTTATGGCAGATACCTATACTGCCCATATAGAGCATTATAATGATCGCTTTAAAGAATCGCTTACAAAAGAGGAATGTATGGGGTTCGAGGTATGGCAAAAGGTGCCTGCAGAAAGAAAAGATACCATATGGGAACATTATTATAAAGATGGTTTCTTCAGAAATTTGCGACCAATACAGGATAGTATTGAAATACTGGGGGAACTGAACAAAAAACATTCGGTCTATGTGGCCTCTGCTGCCATGCAATTCCCTAATTCACTTTTAGAAAAGCACCAATGGCTCGATGAACATTTCCCTTTTATCCATTGGAGAAATCGAATCTTGTGTGGCGATAAAAAGATCCTGCGAGGAGATATCCTCATTGATGATCGCAGTCATAATTTGGAGAACTTTCAAGGAAGGTCCATGATCTTTACTTCACCACATAACATCCATACCAATCATTTTGAACGGATGAATTCCTGGCAGGAAATAGCCAAAGAACTTCTTTAAAAAGAAGAATTGAAATTTGTTTATAACGCCGTTAACAAGTAATTCACTTTTGCAGAAAGCCCCTATTTGGATTTTCTAATTTTATAAAACTTCAAAGATGAACGATAGATCTACCGAGCTTCTGAGGTTTCGGCCCTTATTGCCAAATGCCCGGGTAACAGAGGAGATGAGTCTGGATGAGCAGTTTCAAAATGCAACACTAAGGCCCATCATCAAATTCCAGAATAACCTTTTGGTCGCAGCTTTCAGAAATTATGCCAACAAGCATAAGAACTCCTTTTATGAACTCACCCTTCCTAAAAGACTGGAATACATAGAACATGCGGTTCAAAAAGATATGAAATTTAGGAATTCACTCAAGGGTATGATCATTGGCCAATTTACGGTTGAAGAGTACGAAGCCTATATTCAAAATTCCTCAGCGCTCAATAAGAGAATGATGAATATGGTTGTTGAAAGAATAAAAGATCAGGTGCAATTATTTGAGCTTGCACCATTAGTCTAACAATGATTCTCCATTGAGGTTGGTAGTGAGGATATCACTCATTAGATCAAAATAAGGACGGATCCTTTTAAAGGAGTCGTTTACTTGGTTGTGAAAATCAGGGCTAAATACTTCCGCATCCGTGAAATTCCTGACAAAAATGAATTGCTTCTTACGAATGAGGTCTATATCCGGATGATCTTTTTCAAAGCCCTTAGGAGCTGTCTTAAGTTCCTCTCCAGTAATACTCCCCCAGGTTTTTCTAAAAACAGGTTCGGAAAATACTTTTCTGAACACGGTAGCATCCATTTCCAATTCCTTTCTTATTCTGAGGAGATCCTCTTTGTTTGGCTCCCAAAATCCGGCAGCTATAAAGGTTTCACCCGGTTTAAGCCGGAGGTAATATCCACCTCGCAATCTATCCCCTGCCCTGGAGAATGATCCTGCAAAATGCGTTTTAAAAGGAGTTTTGTCTTTTGAAAAGCGCACATCCCTATAAATACGGAACATTTTTAGTCGCTCAATATCGTCATGGAGCCGCATCTGTTCCATTAGCTGCTGATAAAATTCTTTTACCCCGGTCTCCAGCAATTTGTATTGATCTTTATGTTCATTGAACCAATCCCTATTATTGTTGGCAGCCAGGGTTTTTACAAAGGCAAAAGCCTCTTTATTTATGACGGTTTTCTCCATAAGAAATGTCTATTATACAGATTTATCTTAAAGTTAACCTTTTTGTAGGAGGCTCTTTTTAATTAATGATTAATTTTATTTTGAAAACAACGTATATGGATACCCTTACTATTATAAATAAAATAAAGGCACATAAGACACAACCTAACCTTAGATTTCGACTTAAAAAGGAAACGGAGGCCTTTACTGATCTGCTATTCCTATCCCTTTTTGATATAGAAACCCCATTTGATGAAAATTTGCCAGAGTTGGCCAGACAATTCGATCGATTGGTGGAAATGGCCTGCTGGGATCCTCATAAGCCCTGTTCTTCCGCATGGAATGAATATCTTCAAACCCTTCCAATGGTATTAGAGAAACTTAATCTGGATGCAATGGCCATTGCCGATTGCGACCCGGCTTCCCTGTCTATTGAAGAGGTATATCTGGCCTATCCTGGATTTTACGCCATCGCCATTTACAGGTTGGCACACGAATTATACAAGAAAAAATTCCCGCTGGTTCCAAGGTTAATGACCGAATATGCCCATAGACAAACAGGAGTTGACATTAATCCCGGGGCCCATATCGGGAAATCATTCTTTATAGATCATGCCACGGGTGTGGTCATTGGTGAAACTGCTGTGATTCATGATCATGTGAAAATATATCAGGGAGTAACCCTGGGAGCATTGTATGTTGCCAAAGATTTACGTGAAACAAAAAGACATCCTACTATTGAAAATAACGTTACTATCTACGCCAACGCCACTATTCTTGGTGGTGATACCGTTATTGGGGCTAATTCTATCATTGGGGGAAATGCCTGGTTAACTGAGTCTGTACCGCCTAATTCAACAGTATTTCATTCTCCTGAAATAAAAATAAGAACAAATAATAATGGCAAATAGTCTAACAGATCTAATA
Organism: uncultured Muriicola sp.; assembly: GCF_947258935.1. Taxonomy (GTDB): domain Bacteria; phylum Bacteroidota; class Bacteroidia; order Flavobacteriales; family Flavobacteriaceae; genus Muriicola. The sequence continues at coordinate 32,504 of NZ_CAMYKH010000016.1, read as the reverse complement.
GGAAATACCCCTTTGGTAGCATCAAAATCCTTAAATACCAATCCAGATGTATCCTTATATTTTAAGCTAGAAGGACAAAATCCGGGAGGTAGTGTAAAAGATCGTGCTGCCTTGAATATGATTGCCAGTGGACTGGAAAGAGGAGCATTTACCTTGGATTCCAAATTAATAGAAGCCACCAGTGGAAATACCGGAATTGCGTTGGCGATGATCGCAAGTTTATACGGCTTGTCCATAGAGCTGGTAATGCCGGAAAATGCCACTGCGGAACGCGTTCAAACCATGAGAGCTTATGGAGCCACAGTGACCTTAACCAAGGCCGATATTGGAATTGAAGGAGCAAGAGATTATGCAGAAATGAAAGTAAAGGAGGAAGGGTATATAATGATCAACCAATTCTCAAATGACGATAATTGGAAGGCCCATTACAAGAGTACAGGTCCTGAGATCTGGCAGGGCACTCAGGGATCTGTTACCCATTTTGTGTCCTCAATGGGTACAACAGGGACCATCATGGGGACATCGAGATATTTAAAGGAACAGCGGCAAACAATAGAGATCGTTGGAGTGCAACCTACAGACGATTCCAGTATCCCGGGAATACGTAAATGGCCCAAGGCCTATCTCCCAAAGATCTTTGATCCCAAGAGAGTAGATAGAGTTATTGAAGTTAGTGAACAAGAAGCGAGGGAAATGACCAAACGCCTTGCAAAGGAGGAAGGGATTTTTGCCGGGATGAGCAGTGGAGGCGCTACTGCTGCTGCACTCAGACTAGCTAATGAATTAGATCATGGGGTCATTGTCTCAATCATTTGTGACCGCGGAGATCGATATTTATCTTCTGATCTATTCATTTGAGGTGTATTTACAAGAGATTATTTAAAATAAAAAATGCACCACTTCTGGTGCATTTTCCTTTTACTAAAAAGTGTCTCCTATTGCGAGTCGTCCACGGTTTTATCTACCACTTTTTCAACTTTTTCGGCACCTTCCTTAACGGCATCCCCAACTTTTTCTGCGCCATCCTTAACTGCTTCCTTGGCATCTTCTGCGCCATCTTTGACTGCTTCCTTAGCATCTTCAAGGGCATCATTAACTTCTTCTGCACCTTCCTCCATGCTATCTCCTACATCTTCAATAGCGTCATCTACTTTTTCTTCCGCAGATTTTGTGTCTCGGCATCCTATCATTATTAGGCCTGCGACAAAGAACATTAAACTAGTTGTAATTAAATTTTTAAATTTCATGATTTTTGTTTTTGATTATTAGATTCTATTAATTTATTTTTTGCACTTACATTATTTGATAATCTTCTACTTTAAAAGAAATTTCGTTACCGTTGGCATCTGTAAATATGAAAACCTCTTTCCCCTTATTCAATGCATCTTTAGATAGGTCCGTATTTTCAATGATCATTAAATTTTCTCCTTCTCCAAGAGCTACATAGAGTTCATTTTCATTCAACAATAAGACAAAGTCTGATGTTACGTCTGCAATATAACTAAACCGGATCATTTCATCAAAATCGTCATCTTGATCCAGATCAATTTACACTGTTTTGTAGATGGTCTTTTTTGGAAATACTCGATCCTGATCTACTTTGCCTTTGTCTTCATTTTCGAATTGCATTTCCTGAGTTTGTGCTGTATTAATTCGCACTGTGTTTTTGATCAATTCGCCATCCTCATAGAGTTTATAGGTCTTTTCTGTGGTTTCAAGGGCTATGGTATCTATTCGTAAAGTCCTTGCTTCTTCCTGCATATTGCTTACTTGAGCATATCCCAACGAAGTTGTTAGTAGACTCAGTAATGCAAATGATATATATGTTTGTAAATGTTTCATGTTATTATTTTTAAGATTACTATTTGTTTTATTGATTTTGTTCTGACTAGTTAGTTGAGAATGCTTCTGCTACTTTTCCAGGCTTCAGATCTAGTCCCGTATTAAATTCCAGGGTCCGGATAGGAAATGGAATATTAATATCCTCTTTGTCAAATGCTTTTTTCAAGGCTTTGATCACGGTGTTTTTCGCCCTTAACTTTTCGATCGCACTTTCACTTGTGATATAAAATCTGGTTATAAAGTTTATAGAACTGGCTCCGAATTCCTGGAAGTAAAATTCTACATCATCTTCTGAAGCTACCTGCTCGATTGCTTTTTTGACAGTACTTTTTGTTAGTTCTTCAACATGGTCCAGATCGGATTCATACCCAACTCCACATTCCAGAACTACCCGCATTTTATTGGTGAGTGTAAAGTTTTTGAGCGGGTTTTCTAATATGGTCTTATTAGGAATGATCACCTTGTTGTTATCGGCCTCTTTGATTATGAAATTGTTCAAATTAATTTTGATCACTTCTCCAGCATAACCGTTAGTTTCTATCCAATCACCAATTCGTATATTCTTTCTAAAAGACAGTACTACACCAGAGATGGTATTAGACAATGTTCCCTGTAGGGCAAGACCTACTACTAAACCAGCTACTCCGGCTCCTGTTAAGAGAGACATTAAGGCATCATTGAGGTCTAAAATACTCAGTGCTAGAAATAGTCCAACAAGAACAACAACAACAGTGGTTATATTTGATATTAAGTTGGTAATTGATTTCTGTGGTACTCGTTTCTGAACCAATTTTTTAACTCCTTTACTCGTGTATCGCGCTATAAAATATGCACCGAAAAGTACTACAATAGCCAGGATCATATTGGGTAAGTTTTCCATTAAGGTTGTCCCCCACTCCTCTAATTTTTCGAGTAATATATTTAATGATGTGCTTAATTCTTCTTTCATTCTACTTTGATTTTATGGTTAAACATTAATTTCCTGAGCAACTACAAAACACTAGATCACTGAGGCATTATTCAATTCTCCCTTTTTATCCTTATTCCAGGCATTTAGCATCCAGCTCACCTTTTCCATTTCACGAATATATGCGCCAATCAAGTCGATCGTACCCTCGTCTTTTACTGCGTCTGCTTTGGACTTAACCTCAGTCATTTGCTTTAAAATGATACTGTGTGACTTAAGGATTTCAGCTACCATTTCTGTATCCTGCAGTTTTCCAGTACTTTCTTCTATAGTTGCTGTTTCCAGGTAAGCACTTAAGTTACTCATCGGATGGTATCTAAGCGTTAAAATTCTTTCAGCGATCTCGTCGATCTTAGTTCTTGCATCTGTATACATATCTTCAAATTGCTGGTGCAGGTCAAAAAAATTCTTACCTAGAATGTTCCAGTGAAAATTTCTTAATTTTTGGTAATACAGATGGTATTCTGCCAATAGCGTATTGAGTTCAATAACTACCGGCAATAGATGTTCTTCTTTGATGTTTAAATAATTCATAGTGTGATTTAATTTTTAATAAAAATTTTGTAATTGTTGGAGGAAAATCTTTGTAATGTCACTTAGAACGTGACTTGTTTGGCGAATGCCTACTAAAAGTGTTTTATTAATTATCCAACACCCTTAATATAAGGGCTAAGAGAAATTTGTCAACTCATTTAACACCCTTTAACAGAAATTAAGAAGAATTAACAAAATGAGAGGTTAAAGATTGTTGAGAGTACTAAAAAAATTAACAACAAATACGTGTTATTGAGATGAATTTTGATCTGTTGATTCAATTTATCGATCAGAAATCAATAGAGAATCAATGGCATCTCGGTAGGTTTGAAAGGCGCTTAGATCATTGTGCCCTCCTCCTTCAATGATTATGTAATCTGCCGACTTACCTTCCAGGCTGCGGTATAGCTTTTCTGAAGATTGGATGGACACTACTTTATCCTGATCACCATGGAGAATTAAAATTGGGCAGTTGGCAGCCTGTAGATACTGATACGACTTAAATTGATACTTTAGTAATGAGTTCAATGGAAGAATTGGAAACCTATCTTGTGCTACATCAAGCAAACTATAAAAAGGAGTTTCCAGAACAAGTAAAGAGGGAGTATGCATGGAAACCAAATAAGAGGCCATTGCCGTCCCCAGAGATCTGCCATATAAAATAATTTCCTCTTCCTTATACCTCTCCGAAACGTATTTATAAAATAACTGAGCATCACTTAGTAAAGCTCCTTCACTTAAACTTCCGGTACTTTTACCATAGGTTCTGTAATCCATTATGACCACATCGTAATTCAACTTCACAAAATATTGTGCCACTTGTCCCCAACGAGATAGGTCACCGGCATTCCCATGAAAGTAAAGGATTACTCCTTTAGGATCTTTTCTTTTGAAATGGAGGGCATTCAGCTTTGAACCATCATCTGAAGTCAGGTAAAACTCTTCAAAGGGCTCGTCAAAGGAAAAGCTATAATTGGCAGGCAATTTACTTGGTAAAAAAATTAGTTTTTCCTGTAAGAAATAGAGCATAGTCAAAATAATTAGAACACCTGCCAAAAGGCCCAATAAGATCCTTTTTGCTTTAAGCATGGCGCTTGGATACACTGTGTTTTACATGAATACTAGATCCCTCCAGGTTCACTTTTTCTGGTTTTGAAGTTATGATGTCATTGAGCATTTTATGATAGGCTTCAAACGTATTTAAGTTCTTGTGTCCCCCTCCTATTACAGTATAAAGGGTGGTTTGTGAAGGCTTTACCTTGGATAGTCTTACACTGGTTTTATAGGGGATAAGATTATCATCGGTGCCATGTATAATGTGTATAGGACAATTCACATATTGTAACCATTTGTAGGTAGGCATTGGAAATTTTAGCAAGAGGGATAAAGGCATAAAAGGCATAAATTTCTTTGCGACGTGTTTTAAGCTGTAATAAGGAGCATCTAGAATAAGCATCCTGGGATTGTTCATGGAGGCTAACTTAGTGGCAAATCCAGAGCCTAGAGAACGGCCGTAAAGAATAATATACTTTTCATCTACCTTCTGTTTAATTTTGTCATAAACCACTTGCATATCGCGTTTTATGGCCTTTTGAGTGCGCCTTCCGGTGCTTTTTCCAAACCCCCGATAGTCAACCATAAGCACATCATACCCGTGTCTGGTGAAATCAACAGCAAACTTCCCCCAGCCTTTGATACTTTTAGAATTACCCTTGAGATAGAAAACTATTCCCTTTGGGTCTTTTGCTTTAAACCTCAGGCCGTTGATCACAGCACCATCCCTAGTTTCTACATTGTATTCCTCGGTCTCCTGATGTTCGTAATAGAACTGAAAATCTGCAGCCAGTTTCTCGGGTTTGAACATAAGGTAGTCCTGCAAAATATAGACCAGCACACTTATCAGGAAATAAGCTGCGACAAGAAAGATTATAAGATATCCCCACACTGGCATACACTACTATTTCTGATTAAGATACAATTTCTTGCAAAAACAGCTTTTCTAACTACAGATGTTTTGATTTTTATTGGCTCAGATCCAACGTTTCCTTTTAAAATATATCAGCATAAAAATGAGGATCACAAACATACCACCCAAAACCACAAAATAGCCATTTTCCATATGTAATTCGGGCATATTGTCAAAGTTCATTCCATAGACACCTGCGATAAAAGTAAGTGGAATAAAGATAGAGGCCATTACCGTCAGTACCTTCATTACTTCATTCATTTTATTACTAACGTTGCTCATGTACATTTCCATTAGGCTCATGACCATTTCCCTATATATTTGCAACGATTCATTGATCTCCAAACAATGATCTAACACATCTCTCAGAAATAATTTAGTGTCTTTGTTTATTAAAGGATGTTCTGTGTCAATAAGCCTGCCTATTAATTCTCTTACGGGAGCAATATATCTTCTAATGCGCAACACCTCTTTTTTCAGTTCCTGAATCTTATGAGCCGTTTTAGGTTTTGGTTTCTGATAGACCTCTTCTTCCAATAATTCCATCCGCTCACTTATACTTTCCAGTATCATAAAATAATTATCGATGATGGCATCTAGCAAGGCAAAGAACAAATAGTCTGCTCCCCTGCTCCTAATTCTGCCTAGTTTGCCTCTCAATCGTTGCCTTACACCATCAAAAACGTCTTGGTTTATTTCCTGAAAAACAAGGACCTCTTTGTCTAATAAAGTAATGGCCACATGTTCCACCACAATTCTCTGTTCCTCATCCAGATACATCATCTTAAATACTCCAAAAATATAATGGTCATACTCATCTATCTTGGGTCTTTGCTCTGTATGTACTGCATCTTCCAGAGACAAAGGATTTAATTGAAATGCCTTTCCTAATTTTTCAATAAAGCCTTCATCGCTTAAACCAACCAGGTTGACCCATTTTATTTGATCGTTATTATCTTCCAAAAGCGTTTCTACATTCACCGGGCTGTATTCATCCAGCGAATCTTCAGAATAAGCGATCACATCCAGAGTGCTTATTGAATTATCCCGATTCCCCGTATAGGTAATGGTGCCGGGAGCTTTCCCCAATTTCTTATGGATCTTAGATTTCTTTTTGTGTGTTAGTTTAATTGGTAATTGCAACTTGACCATATACAAAGACTTTTATTAAAGATATAAACAAAATAACGCTACATGAACTTCATGTTCTTTAAAAATAACCCTGAGCCAGGAGCGACATATGGTATCAGTGTTTTTTCGTTTGCACTAAGTGCCTTTTCCAGAGAATCTAAATCTAATTCGCCCTTACCCAGAAGGACTAAGGCGCCCATCATCATCCTGATCTGATACCGCATGAATCCTGCTCCTTTAACCGAAAGCAAATAGCTCTTTTTAGGAAAAAAATTAGCCGTCAACTCTTTGTTCTCTGTAATTTCACAATGATCAATGGTACGTGTTACTTTGGTGTTGGGCTGAATCCTCGCTGTAAAATTGTGAAAATTATGTGTGCCTTCGAAAATTTTAGCGGCCCTCTTCATTAAGGGAAGATCTAGTTCATCCAGGAAATTGGCCATGAACGGAGCACAGAATGGATGATTCTTGGTGCCATATGAAAAAATATAAACATACTCTTTGATCTTGGCATTTTGAATGATATTCTGTTCCGGATTAGCCTCCTGAATCTCTAATATTCGAATGTCTGACGGGAGGTTCTTATTGAAGTCGTGAACAAAAGCTGGCAAATCTTCAATAGGAGCTACGGGTGTCAATAATTGAAATGCCATTTTTAGGGCTGAAACCTTCGCATCTGTCCTTCCTGCCCCAAGAATTTTATACTGTTTTCCCGGATCAATGAATTTCAGCGTTTTAAGAAGCATTCCTTCAAGTGTTTTTTGTCCAGGCTGCTTTTGCCATCCACTGTACCTGAAACCTAAGTATTGCACCCATACCAAATAAGCATACTTCTTCCTGTTCATTATTCTTGTAAAGTTCATAAATATAACTATTCCTGGAATTATCAAGATGATAAGTAATCTAACCTAACTAGTATCAGATTCAGGTGGAGCCGATATTGACAATTCCTATACCAATCAACGCGCTATTTAAAAATTTTGTAATTTGGAGACACAACAAATAAACTAACCAAGATGAGTAAAAATCCAACTACAAAACCCCCGGTATGGTTCTGGATAGTGAGTGTACTGGCATTATTATGGAACCTAATGGGCGTCATGAATTATTTAGGAAGTGCCTTTATGAAGGAAGCGATCAAAGCAGAAATGACCCCCGAACAAGTTAACTTAATGGAAAGCACTCCGGCATGGGTAACCGCCGCATTTGCCATAGCAGTTTGGTTTGGTGCCGCTGGTTGTATAGGACTATTATTGCGAAAAAAATGGGCTAAATCTGCGCTTGGCATGTCCCTGATAGGTGTTCTAGCACAGACTGGGTATGGATTTTTTATGACCAATGCTACCGATGTTTACGGCCAGACTGAGGCTATAATTATTCCCTTAATGGTCATTGTCATAGCCATCTTTCTGATATTTTTCGCCCGTTTATCCGAACGTAAACTTTGGATCATTTAAATCCTGTACTTAGTACTTTTTAAGTTTAATCATTCTTTTTATTCGGCATATTTACCTGTGCCGTATATTTCATCCATTATTATATATCAGGGTACTCTAGTTTTTAAGACTGAAGGAGTATTCTGATATTTTACTTCATTATAGGGACTTTCACCACACTTTTTTAAGCATACTCAACATTCCTTACCGTTCACCGATTTGTTTGTAATAAAGGTCTCTTTCTGCCCGTTCTAAGATCGGAAAAACACCACAATTGCAAGTAACCTACTTTATGAAGCACCTAATGCGACTTATTACATGGGAAAAGTGCTTTATACTCAGCTTCAGTATTCTACCTCTTCTGATCTTCTTGAGTTTCTACGGTCTTTATACCAACAAATTCTATTTTCTAAAAGTAGATAATTACATTTTCTCACTTCTGATGATCATTCATGTATGGTTTTTAAATGCATTGCGCCAACTAGAGAAGAAACCTCATGCCCATATGAATATTACTCGTAATTTGGAATACATCATGTATGCTATCTTTTTGGTGTATCTATTTAAAATAGCGGAAACTTCCTATATCCTTTTAAGTTATTTTGAGTATTCAGATCTTGTGTTGCCATCAACATTTTTGCCGGTTGGACTCTTTATTCTAATGCTTCAATTCATTTTATTGATCGTAACCTTTACAACTTTTAAACATAGAGTAGAACAAATAGGCCCATATCGTTTTGATAGGGTCCACAAATAACAGGCCTCATGAAAGAATCTTGAGACCTATGTGCTATGGCAGCACAAAAAACCCCGCTTTGAGCGGGGTTTTTCTATAGTTTGCTAATAAATCCTCCGTAGAGATCCTTGAGCTTATATCCTTTGGTATACCTGTGCTTACTCAATTTCTTGTTAACTACAAGACCCCAAAGTAAGAACTCCTTTAAAAAATAAGAATCGCTTTTAGATACCTTTGGTTGATGTTTGCCGATTAATTCTTGCAGTGGAGGAATGCTATCAAGAGCTTCTTGATATTCCACATCGGTTTGGTCATCTAGCAATTCAATTCCCTCCCGATCAAAGAACCATAGTATAAGATCATCATATGGGCCGTCTGAATCTTTTTGTTCCAATTTCAAAATAGCAGGAAAATAATTTGGAAAGAGACTTTTAATAGCATCATCGATCAACATAAGAGCCACGGTATCAGCACCCTCCTGTTCCCCTTCGTATACCAATTCTATTTTTCCGGTAATAGCCGGAATGACTCCCATAAAATCGGATAGACGAACGCTTGTCTTATCAATACCCTGCGATAGCGCCCTTCGCTCTGCAGTACTCAGGAGATTTTCATAGGCAGTTATACTTGTACGGGCACTTACACCACTTTTAGCATCCACAAATTCACTGGTTCTAGCCTCAAAGCTAATCTGCTCCAAAAGGTCCAAGGCCAAATTAGGAACATATACGGTATCGGTTTGGTTTTTATCTAACCGAGCTTCCTGTGCAGTGATCTTCCTGGCAGTTGCTATTTCTTTTGGATAATGGGTAAGAATTTGTGACCCTATCCTGTCCTTAAGAGGAGTAACAATACTACCCCGGTTGGTATAATCCTCAGGATTTGCAGTGAACACAAATTGAATATCTAGTGGTAGTCGAAGTTTAAAACCCCGGATTTGAATGTCGCCTTCCTGTAAAATATTAAACAAAGATACCTGTATACGGGCTTGTAGATCTGGAAGTTCGTTGATCACGAAAATACAGCGATTTGCCCTGGGGATCATCCCAAAATGGATCACCCTGTCATCCGCATACGATAATTTAAGATTCGCAGCTTTAATTGGATCAACATCACCGATAAGATCGGCCACAGTTACATCTGGAGTAGCCAGTTTTTCGTAGAACCGTTCATCCCTGTGTAACCAGAAAATGGGAGTTTCATCTCCTTTTTCCTCAATAAGTTGTCTACTATATCTGGAGATAGGTTTCATTGGATCATCATTGATCTCAGATCCTTCAACTACCGGGATATATTCATCCAACAAATGAACCATAAGCCTTGCCAGACGGGTTTTAGCCTGCCCTCTTAGCCCCAAAAGGTTTATGTTATGCCGGGAGAGGATAGCTCGTTCTAATTCCGGGATCACTGAGTCTTCGTAGCCCCAGACTCCAAAAAAAGAATCTTTTCCTTCTTTGATCCTTTCTCTTAAATTATTTCGCAACTCATCTTTGATACTAATGGATTGGTATCCCGCTTTTTTTAATGCTCCTAAAGTTTTTATCTTCTTGTGATCTAATTTCATGTGCAATGGATGTTTTCTTTATTCTTTAGCAATTATTATTTTAATCTCTTTCTTCTGTTCTGTTCATAATCCTCAAAGATCATTTCCCCCAAACCTTGTATGCCCGTGAACAGTGCCTTCCCCTTGTTCGCTTCGGTGAAATGCCTTACAAACTGCATTAAATATGGGTCCTGGGCAATCATAAAGGTCGTTATAGGGATATGCAGCTTACGTGCTTGCCTGGCCATATTGTAGCACTTCTCAACAATTAAATCGTCTAGTCCCACACTATTTTTATAATAAGTACCATCTGGCAATCGCAAACAACTTGGCTTTCCATCAGTGATCATGAAGATCTGTTTGTTGGTATTCTTTTTTCTTCGCAGCATATCCATTGCCAATTGCAAACCGGCTACGGTATTCGTATGGTAAGGCCCAACTTTCAGGTATGGAAGATCTTTAATAGGAATTGGCCAGGCATCGTTCCCAAAAACAAGAATGTCCAGCGTGTCTTTTGGATATCTGGTAGTGATCAACTCTGCCAGTGCCATGGCCACCTTTTTAGCAGGTGTAATTCTGTCTTCCCCATACAAGATCATGCTATGGCTAATGTCTATCATTAAAACGGTACTCATTTGAGCCTTATGGTGAGTATCTTCAATAACCAGGTCATCTTCAGTTAGAGAGAATCCATCCAGACCATGATTTATCTGTGCATTCTTTAAGCTCTCAGTCATGGAGATCCTATCTAGTGAATCTCCGTAGTGATATTCCCTGAAATCGCCCGTATGTTCATCTCCTATTCCGGCTTTACCAGTTCTATGGTTCCCTGAACCACTTCGTTTTATCTTACCAAAGATCTGATCTAGGGCCCGCTGTCTAATTATGCGTTCCATTTTAGCGGTTATAGACAAAGATCCTTCTCCGGGATTCCCTTTTCCATCTCCACCTTCTCCTTGTTCAATTTCCTCCCGTAAATACCCCTTGGCCTTTAGATCTTCTATAAAGTCGTCTATGGTATAGTCCTCATCCGTAAGATCGTATTCCTTGTCTAGTTCTCGAAGCCAGTCCAGGGCTTCATCTACATCACCGGAGGTATGAGTAATTAGCTCTTGAAAAATCTCAAAAAGTTTTTCAAACGGGGTTTGATCCGGAGCATTATATGTAGTGAATCTGAAACCTGTTCTTGTAATCTTAGCCATCCTATAAAAATACTACATTTCACAAAATGCCCAGATCTTTTATAGAAACCTTAACGGTTTGGTCTATTTTCGTTTCAATGGTAACTCTTACATCTAAATTTTTAAAAGCTTTTATCAAAACCCCTCCGCTTTGGCTAGACAGGCAATTTGGAATAGAACAGTTTGTGTTTCCTAATATCGATTATGTGGCCGTAGATGATAGTAAGGTCCCTGCCAACATGCGATTGGGTCATAAAATGGAACATCTTTTCAAGATTTGTCTGCAAGGTCAGGTCATCTACGAACTCATCGCACATAATGTAGCCGTAAAAAGAGACAACAGGACCTTAGGGGAAATCGATTTCCTATTAAAAAACAAGAGAGATGGGAGAGTACTTCATTTAGAATTGACCTATAAATTTTATTTAATAGATACAACACTTGGTGAACCAATATATCAACTCATAGGTCCCAACAAGAAGGACACATTCTATTCCAAGTTAGAGAAACTTAAAAATACGCAGTTCCATATGCCTTTTTTAGAGGAAGGAAAAGAACAACTAGCATTGCTAGATGTAAAATCTGAAGACCTTACCCAAGAAGTTTGTTTTAAAGCGCAATTATTTGTGCCATATCAACATTCTGAGGTGGTTATTAAACCCTTTAACAAGCATTGTGTTGCCGGGTTTTGGCTACCTTTTGAGGCCGTTACTACCTCAAAATTCCAAGCATATGAATACTATTTGCCTACAAAAGATGAATGGACCGTAAGTCCTTATGATAAAGGCTCTTGGATGTCTCATTATGAACTGTTACTAGAACTAAATATTCTCATGTTCAAAAAGCGATCACCCTTGATTTGGATGAAAAAAGAAGAATCGGTTGTTGAAAAATTCTTTGTTGTTTGGTGGTAGCCAATGGTATATTTCTCAGTAGACCAGATTTATGATCATTGTCGCTGCTCCAAAACTTTTACTACGTCTTCCAGACCAACTCCTTTGGCTCGCAATAAGATCAGATAATGAAAAAGCAGGTCGGCTCCTTCATTGAGGAAGCGTTCTTCATCAGAATCTTTGGCTTCAATAACAACTTCCACTGCCTCCTCTCCTACTTTCTGGGCAATTTTATTGATCCCCTTTTCAAAAAGTGAGGCCACATAACTTTTTTCAGGGGTAGAATTGTTTTGTCTATCAGCAATAATAGCTTCCAGCTTTGTCAGAAAGCCATAAGATGCCCTGTTCTCTTTATTCCAGCAGGTGTCTGATCCTTTATGGCAGATAGGGCCGTTAGGTGTTGCAGATATAAGTAAGGTATCCTGATCGCAATCTTCAGATATTTCCTTAACAGCAAGAAAATGACCACTTTCTTCTCCTTTTGTCCAAAGCCGCTTTTTTGTCCTGCTGTAAAAGGTAACTTTCCCTGTATTCAGGGTTTTATCGAGAGCTTCCTGATTCATATAGCCTAACATAAGTACATTTTTTGTGCTGGCATCCTGAATGATGGCAGGTACAAGGCCATCTTTATTTTTATTAAAATCTACTTTCATTTTAGGTTTTTTAGTGTCCTTATAAGTTTTTATAACCGCATAGGGATGTTCCGTTCAAGCAGGTAATTCTTTAGGTCCCTGATCTCTATTTCTTTAAAATGGAAAACACTGGCAGCCAAAGCAGCATCTGCCTTCCCTTTTGAAAAGGTATCGGCGAAATGATCCATATTCCCTGCCCCGCCAGAAGCAATGATGGGAATGTTTAAGGTCTCAGATAATTGTGCAAGTGCCTCATTGGCAAAACCATTCTTGGTTCCATCATGGTCCATGGAAGTAAAGAGAATCTCTCCTGCTCCCCTATCCTCTACTTCCTTGGCCCAATCGAAAAGATCAATTTCTGTTGGCACCTTTCCACCAACTAAATGTACTTTCCAGGTGTTATTAATCCTTTTAGCATCAATGGCGACCACAATACATTGTGAACCAAATTTTGCAACCAATTGATTGATCAGATCTGGATTCTTAACAGCTGATGAATTTATAGATATTTTATCTGCCCCATTGTATAACAGAACACTAACATCTTCAACTGAAGAGATACCGCCACCCACTGTAAAGGGAATATTTACCTTTTCAGCGACCCTTTTTACCAAATCAGCCAGGGTCTTACGTTCTTCTTCAGTAGCTGAGATATCAAGAAAGACCAATTCATCCGCACCTTCTTTGGCATATCGCTGCGCCAACTCTACAGGGTCCCCTGCATCGCGAAGATCTACGAAGTTTATACCTTTTACGGTGCGCCCATTCTTAATATCCAGACAAGGAATGATCCTTTTGGTCAGCATTTATTTATCGTTTTTAGTATTTAGATCGAAGCCCTCATAAAAGCCAAGATCTTTATTCTTTAAAATCTTAGTCCAAAACGCGATCTGACCTGTATGGTAAGACAAGTGTTCAACTACATGTAGCACAATGCCCTGTCCACTTAGTTTAAATCCCTGGACGGAATGGGATTTGATCAATTCTTTATCCTTTAATCCATATAGCACGGTTTTAACCTCCTCCATAAGTTCCTGCAACATATGGTTAAGTTCTTTTGCACTATAACTATGCGTTACAGAGAATTCCAAATCGCGTTGCCGTCTATCTTCTTGTCCTCCCAAACCGGCGAGGATATATTGTGTGATATTTCCTTTGAGATGAATAATAATATTTCCTACGCTATTGGAGGCCCTATTTGGTTTTTTCCATAGTTCCTCGGTTGACAAGAGGGCCGTTGATTTAGAGATCATGCGTAGGCTTTCTTCCATTCTGAAAATGGCGTTCTCTACAATGTCTATGGCCAGGTCTGATCTCTTGTCTTTCATGATCTCAAAATAAACTCTTCCAATTGTTTCAAACTAATTCTGTGCTCATAAATAGCCTTGCCAATTATGGCTCCCTCGCATCCCAGGTCCCTCAAAGCATGCAGATCTTCATATTTTGCAATTCCCCCGCTGGCAATTAGCTTTATCCCTGGATCCTCATCTGCCACACCACTCAGGCCTACAGCGGTCTTAGTTTGCGCTGTTTTTTGTAAGATCTTTTTGTAAAGAACCAGGGAAGGGCCTTCCAGCATTCCGTCTTTACTAATATCTGTACAAATAACATACTGAATTCCTTTTTTCTGATAACGTTGAATAAACGGAATCAATTCTTCAGTGGAGGACTCCTGCCATCCGGAAACGGCTATCTTTTCATCCATAGCATCGGCTCCTAAAATTATCTTCTCAGCACCAAAACGAGATAACCAACTAAGGAAGGTTTCACTGTCCTTTACCGCTATGCTTCCTCCTGTAATTTGATCTGCCCCAGAGTTAAAGGCAATGCGGAGATCTTCGTCTGATTTGAGACCCCCGCCAAAATCGATCTTTAAAGATGTCCTGGAGGCAATTTGTTCTAAGACCTTGTAATTAACAATATGCTTAGACTTGGCACCATCGAGATCTACCAAATGTAAGTGCTGAATACCATGTGCCTCAAATGTTTTGGCGACTTCCAGGGGGTCTTCATTGTAAACCTTCTTTGTGGAATAGTCTCCCTTGGAAAGTCGGACGCAACTTCCTTCTATAATATCTATTGCTGGAATAATTCTCATTATTAGTTTCTTCTAGGAATTAAAGGGTTACAAAATTCTTAAGGATACGTTCCCCTACCTCGCTGCTTTTTTCCGGATGGAACTGTACTCCCCAGAAATTATCTTTGCACATGGCACTGCTGTACAAAAGTTCATAGTCAGAAATCGCAATGGTCTCTTCGCACAACGGCGCATAATAACTATGGACCAAATAAATATATTCCTTCTCCTCAACATCTTTAAAAAGCGGCGTTTTTAGGTCAGTGATCTGATTCCAGCCTATTTGAGGCACTTTTACTTTATTCGAAAACTTTACCACATCCACATCAAATATCCCTAAGCCAGAGGTGTCACCTTCTTCAGAATACCGGCACATCAGTTGCATTCCCAGACAAATCCCCAATACCGGCTGTTTGAGCCCGGGTATTACTGTATCTAAACCACTTTCCTTTAATTTGGTCATGGCGCTACTTGCTTCTCCAACACCCGGAAATATTACTTTGTCTGCCTGTTCAATGATATTTTTATCACTGCTTAAAATAGCTGTATAGCCAAGACGTTGCAAAGCAAATTGTATACTTTGTATGTTACCTGCCCCATAGTCAATGATCACTATCTTCATACTACCCTCTTATAACATGCCTTTGGTAGAAGGCAAGATCATCTTTTCCTGATCTCGTTTTACAGCCATTTTTATCGCCTTGGCAAAAGCTTTAAAAATAGCTTCTATCTTATGGTGCTCATTGGTTCCTTCCGCTTTTATGTTGAGATTTGCCTTGGCGCCATCTGTAAAAGATTTAAAGAAATGATAGAACATTTCAGTAGGCATATCTCCTATTTTTTCTCGCTTAAAATCTGCCTCCCAAACTAACCAATTTCGGCCTCCAAAATCAATGGCGACTTGTGCCAGACAATCGTCCATAGGGAGACAAAAGCCATAGCGTTCAATTCCCATTTTAGAGCCAAGGGCTTCGTAAAAGACCTCTCCCAGGGCTATAGCCGTATCTTCAATAGTATGGTGTTCATCTACTTCCAGATCTCCTGCAACCTTAATATCTAAATCTATTTGTCCATGACGGGCCAGTTGATCGAGCATATGATCGAAAAAGGCAAGTCCGGTTGATATATTTGAACTCCCGGTCCCATCCAAATTTAATTGAATGGCAATCTGGGTTTCTTTGGTTTTACGCGCATGGGAGGCTATTCTATTTTCGCTTAATAGATATTTATATATTGCTTCCCAAGAATCAGTTTCTAATGCAATGTATGATCTGACTTCTTTTTGATCAATAGTGACTTCATCGCTGCCCAGGTCTAAATTATTTTGAATAAAAATACCTTTGGTTCCCATGTTTTTCGCCAATTCCATATCTGTTAGCCTATCGCCTATCACATAGGAGTTAAGCAGATCGTACTCTTCGGAAAAATAGTCGGTTAATAGTCCGGTAGCCGGCTTACGCGTCTCAGCATTTTCATGAGGATACGTTTTGTCTATCAATACCTTTTCAAATACGATCCCTTCTTGTTCCATGGTATTCATTATAAAATCGTGTACCGGCCAAAAAGTGTCTTCGGGATATGACTCAGTACCTAAGCCATCCTGATTTGTGACCATTACCAATTCATAGGAAAGTTCTTTGGCTATTTTACCCAGAAAAGTAAATATACCCGGATAAAAAATTAGTTTTTCGAAGGAGTCTATCTGTTCATCGGCTGGCTCTTTTATAAGAGTCCCATCCCGGTCTATAAATAATACCTTTTTTTTCTGACCTGTTTTCATATTAATTCTTTTAGCGCTTTTATCAAACTGCTATTTTCAGCCGGAGTACCCACAGTAAAACGCAGGGTGTTCTGGCAAAGTGGTTGTTCTGAACGGTTTCTAACTATAATGCCTTTGTCTAATAATTGCTTATACCGGCTATTTGCATCGTCCACTACAATCAAAAGGAAATTGGCCTCACTGGGATATATGTGTTGCACTAAGGGAATAGTTTTTAGGGCTATTTCCAATTTTTTTCGTTCTTCGATAATAGTAGCAACCTCCTGCGCCACTTCATTTTTCCGCTGCAGCCTTTCCTTTGCTTTAATTTGAGTGAGTTCATTTACATTATATGGTGGCTTTATCTTATTTAAGATTTGTATGATCTCTTTAGATGCAAAACAAGACCCCAATCGTATTGCAGCCATCCCATAGGCTTTAGACAAAGTTTGAGTAATTACCAGGTTTTTATAATTCGATAGTTCACCTAACCAGCTTTCTTCTGTTGAGAAATCTATATATGCCTCATCTATAACTACCAGACCATGAAAATGATCTAATAATTCTTTGATTTGATCTTTAGGAATACAATTCCCGGTTGGATTGTTAGGCGAACACAGCAAGATTATTTTGGTGTTGGCATCTATTGCATCAAGCACCGCTTTTACATTTAATGCAAAGGAAGGAGTTAATAATACCTTCCTGTTCTCAATATTATTAAGCGATGCCAGCACACTGTACATACCGTAGGTAGGGGGTACTGTAATGACATTGTCCTTTGATGGTTCACAAAAAGCACGGAAAAGAAGATCGAGTACTTCGTCACTACCGTTTCCAAGTAAAATACAGTCTTGCTGAACCCCTTTGATAGTTGCCAATGTTGCTTTCAGGGATCGTTGTTGAGGATCAGGATAACGATTAACACCATTTTCATTTGGATTTTCATTGGCGTCCAAAAATATCTTTTCAGAGCCATCTGAAACGTAATCATCCCTTGCTGAAGAATAAGGTGTCATGGACTTTACATTCTCCCGAACCAGCTGATTCAAATTAAAACTCATGGATTTCTTCTCCACACTCATGGGTTCAACGAATTAGTTTACTGTTTCCTTTATTTTGTTCAAACGAAGTGTAACGGCATTTTTATGTGCTTCTAATCCTTCTGCTTCTGCCATTATTTCTATGGTTTCGCCTAAAGAAAGTATCCCTTTTTCAGATATTTTTTGAAAGGTGATACTTTTCATAAAGCTGTCCAGATTTACACCACTGTACTGTTTTGCATATCCATTGGTGGGTAAGGTGTGATTAGTTCCGGAAGCGTAATCACCCGCACTTTCCGGAGTGTAGTTCCCAATAAAGACCGAACCTGCATTGGCAATATTATCCAAATAAAACTGTTCATTTTTCACACAGAGAATATAATGCTCGGGGCCATATTCATTTATTAATGCTACAGCTTCCGCATCTTTTGAAACAAAGATAAGTTTGCTATTTGCGATCGCTTTACGTGCAATCTCTTTTCTTGGAAGTTTCTCTAGTTGTAATTCTACTTCTTTCTCTACTTCTTCCAACATTTTTTTTGAGGTAGATACGAGGATCACCTGACTGTCAGTGCCGTGTTCGGCCTGACTCAATAGATCGGATGCAACAAAACCTGGCTCTGCTGTATCATCAGCCATCACCAGTAACTCACTGGGACCTGCAGGCATGTCAATTGAAATGCCATACTTAGTTGCCAACTGCTTGGCTACAGTAACATATTGATTTCCAGGGCCAAAGATCTTAAATACTTTCGGTACGCTCTGAGTCCCAAATGTTAGGGCAGCTATGGCCTGGATGCCTCCTACTTTAAAAACCTTGGTTATTCCACACAAATTAGCTGTGTAAAGCACAGCTGGTGGCAACTCTCCATTCTTATCTGGAGGAGAACAGAGTATTATTTCATCGCAGCCCGCTACTTTGGCAGGAATTGCTAACATTAATACTGTAGAGAACAATGGTGCCGTACCTCCCGGAATATAGAGCCCGACTTTTTGGATAGGTCGTTTTTCCTGCCAGCATTCCACACCTGGTGATGTTTCCACCCTTACAGTAGGCGTTTCCTGAGCTTTATGAAAGCGTTTAATGTTCTTGTGCGCTTTTTGAATTGCCTTCTTTAAAGGCTCCGAAAGGGATGCCTCAGCCTTATTAAGCGCGTTCTCTGCTACTTGTATATCTTTCACTGCTACTCCATCGAACTTTTGAGTATACGATCTCAAAGCCTCGTCCCCTTCATCCTGTACAGCCTTGAAAATGGTATTTACAGTTTCCTCAATATCGCCAACCTTTTGTGTTGGTCTGGAAAGCAGCCCTTCCCATTCATTTCGTTTCGGATCGTATATCTTCTTCATGGGGAACTTAGATTAGCATTTTTTCAATAGGGCATACCAAAATTCCTTCGGCACCTGCCTGTCTTAATTCATCTATGACCTCCCAGAAGGTATCTTTGTTGATGACCGTGTGCACGGAACTCCACCCTTCTTCTGCCAGAGGCAGCACGGTTGGACTCCTCATCCCAGGTAATAACTCTAAAATAGTATCGAGCCTGTCATTAGGTACATTCATCAACACATACTTGGATTGTCTCGCAGCCAGAACAGACCGTATTCTGAATTGTAGTTTGCCCAGGATCTCCTTTTGCGCCTTGCCTATTTCAGGGGATACTGCCAATACTGCCTCACTGGTCAGAATCTTCTCCACCTCTTTTAAATTATTTTTAAAGAGCGTGCTTCCACTAGAAACAATATCACAAATAGCATCGGCTAAGCCTATGTTTGGCGCTATCTCAACAGAACCATTGATGACGTGCATCTCTGCTATGATCCCTTTGCTCTTGAGATACTTCTCTACTGTATTGGGATATGATGTTGCTATACGCTTCCCCTGAAGGTCCTCAATAGAACTATACTTTATGGATTTAGGAACTGCTATAGAAACCCTGCATTTGGAGAATCCTAATTTCTCAGCTACCTCTATTGTTTCGCCCTTTTCAACCAATACATTCTCTCCAATAATGGCAATATCTACCACACCATCTCGGAGGTATTGGGGTATATCTCCATTCCTGAGATAGAATACCTCCATAGGGAAATTACGCGCTGAGGCTTTTAACTGATCTTTGCCATTATCGATCGAGATACCACAGTCTTTAAGAATATTGAGAGAATCTTCATTCAGTCGACCTGATTTCTGTATGGCTATCTTTAATTTCATGTTTCTAAATTTTAATGCTTTAAACGAAAAACAAAACCCGTTTGATTGCTCAAACGGGTCCGGATATAGTATAAATACAACAATACATTCCTAACCTGCTTGAGGGCTGGTATCTGAATGATGATGTGTATTATTGTTTCTCATATTGGAGCAAATGTAGAATTAATTTTCAATCTACAAAAATTTACGCTTACTAATTATTTCCTAATATCAAAGGCAAACCAGTATCTCCAGATCCTACCACAACTACTTTGGCATTAGGTGATTGTGCTAATGATAAAGTAGCCTCAATCCCTTTATCCTGAAGAATTTTATCTGTTAAGGATGCGCTTAAAATTCGGTTCGCATCTGCTTTACCCTGCGCTTCAATAATTTGTCGTTGCGCTTCTTTATCGGCAGTGATCAATCTAAATTCGTATTCAAGGGATTCTTGTTCCTGCTTTAATTTCCTTTCAATTGCCTCCTTAATAGTGGGTGGCAGGGTAACATCTCTTACCAAGACTTCATTGAGTTGTATATACTGACCATCAACAATTTTTTTAGTCTCTTCATAGATCTCTGCCTGAATGGCATCCCTCTTGCTAGAATACAATTGTTCCGGCGTATACCGCCCTACGACGCTTCTCGCAGCAGATCGTATGGTGGGCAATAATACTCGCTGTACATAGGCCTCGCCTTTTTCCTGGTGCAATTTGCCCAGGTCTTCATATTTAGGCTCGAACCATGCGGAGGCATCTAATTTTATTTCCAGACCGTTGGAAGAAAGAACCTGCATTTTTTCAAATACTTCTTGTTGTCTTACCTCATAGATAAAAACCTTGTTCCAGGGAGCAACTATATGAAATCCTTCCCCTAAAGGAGGTTCGTCTGTAACCACACCTTCATCAAAAGTTCTGTATAAAACACCTGCCTCACCTGAGCCAATGGTGACAGCCGATTTTGCAATGAGGATCACCAAAACAATGATGATAAATACTGCTGGTAATGCAATTTTTGGAAGTTTGTCCATTCGTTTTTTTATTTAAATTAAACCATTATATTTTCTGATAAACCATTCTGCAGTGAATGCCAAAATGATAATTCCTAGGATTATCCGGAAATCGATCAAAGATACGACATTTTCAACGCTTTTCTGCGTTGGCAGGTAACGGGTGTCAGAAGAAAGATCCTCGATTAGATTCTCTATCTGATCTGGAAAATACAACCTGCCCGTGCTTGTTTCTGCGAGTTGAGATAGTTTCCTATAATCGCTTGAAACAAATAGCTGTTCAAGATCAAAATCTTCTATAGAAAATCGGCCATTTTTTGTAAAGTCGGTTCCTTCAACCGAAACAGTAAAGGAGTATTCTCCGGCTGGAAGATCATTTATGTCCACTTCGTATTCTGAATCTCCCAAGAATAAAATACGCTCATCAACAAAATCGTTATTCAAACCCTTTAGACTTAACTTCAAAGCGGCACTTGGATCAAAGACATAGGTAGCATCAAAAAAGGAGGCCTTGATCTTTTTTTCAGTGATTCCCTGGTAGATAAACTCATTGGTCACTGAGAGTCGTTCCCTCTTTTGATCGGTTGTGAGGTACAAGATCAATTTATTGATGAAGGTGTCAAAATTCTTAAAATTTTGATCATTTCTAAAACTTTGTATACGCCATTTCCAAATGTTCTCTCCAAAGAGATAGGCGTGCCGACCGGTTTCATCAGATAAAACAGGTAATAACGGATCTTGCAGAACAACGCCTTTTATTTGTTGAGCTAAGATACTTTCATAAGGTTTGGTGATGAGTATGTCACCCAGGCTGCCCTCAAGAGGAGGAAAGTCATCCACAGAAAAATTAGAAAGATCGAACAGGCTAAAAGAAGGATTTAAAACAGCTAAGATTTCCTCATCCTGATTAAAGCTTGTTCGCTCAATCCCTTTTTGCGCCCTGTTGAGAAAGTTCCAGTTTGTATTGGGACCTGTAATTGTAAAAGTATTGATCTTAGCATCTTGTACGTATTGTAGAATGCCCGAAAATGATGGTGTTGGCTGATATAGAATAAGCATATTGTACTCGCTTAACTCCTCCTTTGATATGTTAGGACTCACCAAACCAACTGAACGTTGACTGTTGCTTTCTATGGCTTTAATAAGGGCCCCTAGATCCGGATGCATCACCTCAGAAACAAGACCGATCCTTGTTTTCTCATCAATGACCTCAATAGATAGTCGTCTTTTGTTATTATATGTATTTCGCTCTCCCTGGATCGGATCGAGGGCAATATCTACTGTTTTTAATCCAACCGAATTTGCCTGGAGAGCGGTAACGATCTTCTTAGAATTCTTTTCGTCCGAAAGATCTAAGATCTCGCGAAAAACAGTTTTGCCATCCAATTGAATGGTGATATTACTCCTAATGGGTGCTTCACCCTGATAGGAAACAAAAAATTCTAAAGGGAAGGTATTCTCCAAAAAGGCATATCTATTTGCATTTACCTGGTTTATCCTTAGATCAGTATAGGTAGTTGTGTCCCCTACCACCATTGTATTTACAGGGAAGTTAACGGCCTTGCCCATAAATTCATAGGCTTCTCCAATGGTCTGATTCCCATCAGACAATAACACGGCCGAAGCGGTATTTCCCTTAAATGCTGAATTTACAGAGGAAAGCGCTTTAGAGATATTCGTTGCTTTTTCGTCAAAGGACAAGCTGTCAGAATTCCCAAGACCAATTCCAAAAGAATAGGTGAAAAGATCGAACCTTTCTTTAAGCTCGGCGTTGTTTGTTAATTGATCCCTAAGGCTTACCATTTGATCCTCAGCATCTCCAGATTTAATAGAGTAAGAATCATCTAGTAGGATGATAAGATCTTGTTTTTCAGAGAGTAAGGAGGTTTTTGTAAAGCTTGGGTTTAATAATAAAAGAAATACACCAAAAACACCAATAAAGCGTAGAACAGCTAATGGAATTTGAAGCTTCCTGTTTCTTTTACTTTTATAGAAGTATTGATAAAAAACAATTAATAGGGTTATAAGCGCTGCAAGGAAAAGTCCTACCAGGGTAGTTGTTTGCATGTATCGCTTCTTTTAATCGCTTTATTTAAATAGTGGATCCCGTAACCTCCATAAGAAGGAAGAGCACATATTGTTAGTGTATAACTAAGTTAGCATACCTCCATCAACATGGAGTACCTGACCTGTTACATAACCTGAGAGATCTGAGGCCAGGAATAAGCAAGCGTTGGCCACGTCTTCAGGGCTTCCGCCTCTTTTAAGTGGAATTGCGTCTCGCCAGGATTGAACGGTTTTCTCATCCAATTTTCCCGTCATTTCCGTCTCAATAAACCCAGGAGCAATAGCATTGCATCTGATGTTTCTCGATCCTAATTCCAGTGCCACAGATTTTGTAAATCCTATGATGCCAGCTTTTGATGCTGCGTAATTAGTCTGACCTGCATTTCCTTTTACACCAACCACACTACTCATATTAATTATGGAACCATGTCTTTGTTTTAAGAAGGTTCGTTGAACAGCCTTGGTCATGTTAAAAACCGATTTCAGATTGATCTCAATAACCGAATCAAAGTCGTCCTCATTCATTCGCATCAAAAGGTTATCCTTGGTGATCCCTGCATTGTTGATCAGTACGTCAATGCCGCCAAAATCTTCTAATACAGATACGATCAATGCTTCAGACTCCGAAAAGCTAGCTGCATTACTTTTATAGGCTTTTGCCTTCACTCCTAAATCCGTTAATTCCTTTTGTAAAGCTAATGCCGGACCTTCGCTGGAGCTATAGGTAAATGCAATATTGGCTCCGTGATTAGCAAATACTCTTGCTATACCGGACCCAATTCCTCTGCTTGCTCCGGTGATAATGACATTCTTTCCTTCTAATAGTTTCATATGAATGTGAAGTTACTTTAGATTCTATTCAAAGATACATTTTGTCTCGCGTAAGGCGAAAAAAAATCCCGATACGATCGGGATTTATATATTGATTTGGAGTCTTAGCCCATTACTTCTTTTACTTTCTTTCCAATTTCTGCGGGAGAGTCTACCACGTGTATACCGCAATCTCGCATAATTCGTTTTTTGGCCTGTGCCGTATCATCACTTCCACCTACGATGGCACCGGCATGACCCATTGTTCTTCCTGCTGGTGCAGTTTCACCGGCAATGAACCCGACTATAGGTTTTTTACTTCCACTAGCCTTATACCAATTGGCGGCATCTGCTTCTAATTGTCCCCCTATTTCTCCTATCATTACCACACAGTCTGTATCCGGATCATTTATCAACAATTCCACTGCTTCCTTAGTTGTTGTGCCAATAATGGGGTCTCCACCTATCCCAATTGCCGTAGTAATTCCCAATCCTTGTCGCACCACCTGGTCTGCTGCCTCGTATGTAAGCGTTCCAGATTTTGAAACGATACCAACTTTGCCTTTTTTAAACACAAAGCCCGGCATAATACCTACTTTGGCTTCACCTGGCGTAATAACACCCGGACAGTTAGGCCCAATAAGCGTACAGTCTTTATCCTTGATATAGTCGTATGTCTTTACCATATCTTCGATCGGAATACCTTCTGTAATAGTAATAATAACCTTTATTCCTGCACTGGCAGCTTCCATAATTGCATCGGCTGCAAATGCTGGTGGTACAAAAATAATAGTTGTGTCTGCGCCTGCCTTTTCAACAGCTTCTTCCACTGTGTTGAACACTGGTCTATCCAGATGAGTCTGGCCGCCTTTACCGGGGGTGACTCCTCCTACAACATTAGTACCGTACTCAATCATCTGTTCGGCGTGAAAGGTACCTTCACTTCCGGTAAACCCTTGCACAATGACCTTGGAATTCTTATTGACTAATACACTCATGGTTTGTTTTTTAATTCGCAG
Source organism: uncultured Muriicola sp. (assembly GCF_947258935.1). GTDB lineage: Bacteria > Bacteroidota > Bacteroidia > Flavobacteriales > Flavobacteriaceae > Muriicola. The sequence goes on along the minus strand of NZ_CAMYKH010000016.1, from coordinate 7,671 downwards.
AACAAAAATATAGGTTTGAAAATGATTTGTAAAACAATCGTTCTTTTATTGTTGATTTATTTGTTTTATCAGATCGGGTATCTTTTTCACATTGGCGAGTTGCCTGATCTTTTCCCTGGCCTCTTCCGCCGGACTACCAAAATACGTCTTTCCTCCTGCCAGTGACTTTGCAACGCCAGATTGTGCCAACACCACTGCATTCTTGCCAATAGTGATAGCACTGATTACTCCTACCTGACCCCAGAGTGTAACCTCATCTTCGATCACCACACAACCGGCAATCCCGGTTTGTGAAGCGATAAGGCACTTTTTCCCAATGACCGTATCATGTCCTACTTGTACCTGGTTATCTAATTTACTTCCTTCTTTGATTGTAGTATCCCCTGTCACACCTTTGTCTATAGTACACAAAGAGCCTATTTCTACATGATCTTCTATCACCACGCGGCCACCAGATAATAACTTGTCAAATCCTTCCGGTCTGTTTTTATAATAAAAGGCATCCGATCCTAAAACAGTTCCGGCATGTATCTGTACATGATCACCAATTACACAATGATCATAAATGGTAACATTGGGATGAATAAGACATCCCTCTCCTATGGTTACATGGTTGCCCACAAAGACATTTGGTTGAATGATTGTATCCTTTCCAATAGTTGCAGAAGTTGATATGGTAGCTTTCGCACTCACAAAGGGGCGAAAATGCCTGGTTAGCTTGTTGAAGTCGTTAAATGGTTCATCGGAAAGCAACAAGGCCTTCCCTTCCGGACAAGTAACTTCTTTATTAATGAGCACAATGGTGGCCTTAGAATTCAATGCTTTATCGTAGTATTTAGGATGATCCACAAAAACTATGTCACCCGGCTCCACCACATGTATCTCGTTCATTCCCAAGACCGGAAAATCCGCATCGCCTACAAAATTGATCTCCAGTAGAGAGGCGATCTGTTTTAGTGTTTGAGGAGTTGGGAATTTCATGTTTTAAATCTATTCTTTAGAACGCTCCATATAGTTCCCTTTATCAGTATCTACTTTGATCTTATCTCCCTCATTGATAAAAAGTGGGACATTGATAATGGCCCCTGTTTCAACGGTTGCAGGTTTTGTAGCATTGGTTGCTGTGTTTCCTTTAACGCCAGGTTCCGTATGAGTTACCTCAAGGACAACACTCGCTGGCATATCAACAGATAATGGCAAGCTGTCTTCTGTATTGAACATAATGGTTACCACTTCTCCCTCTTTCAAAAGTTGTGGTGCGTCTAATGCAGTTTCCTGTAAAGCGATCTGGTTATAATCGTCAGTATTCATAAAATGATACGTAGGTCCATCGGCATATAAAAACTGATAACTTCTGGTTTCAACCCGTACATCTTCTATCTTATGCCCGGCAGAAAAGGTATTATCCAATACCTTACCTGTAGTGACACTTTTTAGTTTTGTCCTAACAAAAGCAGGGCCTTTCCCCGGTTTTACGTGTAAAAATTCAATGATCTTATAAATATCATGATTATACCGGATGCACAAGCCTTTTCTAATGTCTGAAGTATTTGCCATAAATTTTAATTTGTACTAAAATATCCTTTCATGATACCACGCTGGGAGTCTCGAATGAATTGTAAGATGCCATCTCGTTCCGGAGTAGCTTCCATTTCGGCCTCTATGATCTGCACTGCCTGAGAATTATTATAATTTTTCTGATATAAAATACGATAGATGTTTTGAATCTCCCTTATCTTGTCCGAGCTGAACCCTCTTCTGCGAAGGCCTACGGAATTGATACCCACATAAGACATAGGCTCCCGGGCGCCTTTCACATAGGGAGGCACATCTTTACGGACAAGAGAACCTCCTGTAACAAACGCATGATTCCCAATAGAGACAAACTGATGTACTGCCACGAGGCCGGCTAAGACAACATTGTCACCAATTGTAACATGTCCTGCTAGCGTTGAATTATTGGAGAAAATACAATTGTTACCAACAAAGCAATCATGTGCAATATGACAATAGGCCATAATGAGGCAATTCTTGCCTATCCTGGTCTTCATTCTATCTAAGGTACCTTTATTAATGGTGGCACATTCCCGGATAGTAGTATTGTTTCCTATTTCAACAGTAGTTTCTTCGCCTTTATATTTAAGATCCTGTGGTGGTGCAGAAATGACCGCTCCAGGAAATATATTGCAATTTTTACCAATGCGAGCCCCTTCCATGATGGTCACGCTAGACCCTATCCAGGTTCCTTCCCCAATAACAACGTTATTATGAATTGTAGTGAAGGGTTCAACCACCACGTTTTTAGCAATTTTTGCACCTGGGTGTATATAAGCCAGAGGTTGATTCATATTATTTCTTTTTCGCTATTTGCGCCATCATTTCTGCTTCGCATACCAATTTATTATTGGCATAGGCATAAGCCTGCATATGACAAATCCCTCTTCTTATGGGTGTTATTAGACTACAATGAAAAATTAAAGTGTCTCCCGGCAAAACTTTTTGTTTGAACTTTACATTATCGATCTTCATAAAGAAGGTCAAATAATTTTCCGGATCCGGAACCGTACTCAATACTAGGATCCCTCCAGTTTGTGCCATAGCCTCAACCTGCAGTACTCCGGGCATTACGGGTGCCCCTGGAAAATGACCCATAAAAAATGGCTCATTCATTGAAACATTCTTCATGCCCACAACATGGGTCTCCGAAAGTTCCAGGATACGATCTATCAATAAAAATGGAGGCCTGTGCGGTAACATCGCCATGATCTGATGTATATCCATAAGAGGCGGTGCATTCAGATCGTATTTTGGCACACTATTTCTTTTTTCCAGCTTAATTATCTTAGAGAGCTTTTTGGCAAATTGAGTATTGACATAGTGGCCAGGTTTGTT
>NZ_CAMYKH010000016.1:0-4758 GCF_947258935.1 uncultured Muriicola sp. | reverse complement strand
CGTATTCTGGTGCCGGTTAGGGCCAGATCGCCGATCACATCTAATAATTTATGTCGCGCTGCTTCATTAGGCTGATGCAGAGTTAGATTATCCAGAATACCGTTGGGTTTTACGGAGAGCTTCTTTTTCTTAAACGCTTTTTCCAGCTTTTTCATAGTAGATTCGGAGATCTCCTTATCTACGTAGACAATGGCATTGTTTAAGTCTCCACCTTTTATAAGCCCGTGTTCTAAAAGCATTTCCAGTTCGTGCAAAAAACTGAATGTCCTGGCATCTGCGATCTCCTTTTTAAAATCTGATAGGCGCTCCAGGGTAGCATTTTGGGTACCTAAAACCTTGGTGCCAAAATCGACCATAGCGGTCACCTTGTATTCTTCCGAAGGAATGATAGTGATCTCACTTCCTGTAGCCTCATCCTTATAACTGATGACCTCCTTTACTATATATTCTTCCCTGTTTACTCCCTGTTCCACGATGCCGGCTTTTTCCAAAGCTTCCACGAAAAACTTAGAAGAACCGTCCATAATGGGTGGTTCAGGAGCATTGAGTTCTATGAGAACATTATCTATTTCCAGTCCCACAAGGGCTGCAAGTACATGCTCTGATGTTTGGATCTTCACCCCGCGTTTTTCCAGATTTGTTCCCCTTTGAGTATTGATCACATAGTTGGCATCTGCCTCAATAATGGGTTCTCCCTCCAGATCTACTCGCTTAAAGGCATACCCATGGTTCTCCTTGGCCGGAACAAACTTCATAGTTACGTTTTCACCGGTATGTAAACCAACACCTTTAAGTTCTATTTCTTTCGCAATGGTGCGTTGTTTTGCCATAGCCTTATTTTCCATTGTTTTTTTCAATATCATTTATCTTTCCAACTATTTTGGTAAGATTTTTAAAGTGAACATAGGATTTATTAAAATCACCATAATTCAGTGCCGGAGAGCCCTGTAAAAATTCATCATCTTTCACATTGCGACTAATTCCGGATTGTGCCTGAATTTTTACCCGGTCCCCAATGGTAATGTGGCCAACGATGCCAACCTGTCCTCCTATAAGACAGTTTTTACCGATCTTGGTTGAACCGGCAATGCCAGTTTGTGCAGCAATAGCTGTATGTTCGCCAATTTCAACATTATGAGCGATATGTATCTGGTTATCTAATTTTACACCTCTGTGCAGTATTGTTGAACCCAGAGTTGCCCTGTCTATGGTTGTGCCTGCCCCTATTTCCACATTTTCCTTTAATACCACGTTTCCTGTTTGAGGCACCTTAATATACTCGCCATTGGTATTGGGTGCAAATCCGAATCCGTCTGCTCCAATAATTACAGCACTGTGTATAACACATCCTTTTCCTACGACCGATTCTGAATATATCTTAGCGCCAGAATAGATAAGTACATTATCTCCTATGGTAACATTATCACCAATATATACATTGGGGAATATTTTTACATTATTCCCAATTTTTACATTGTTCCCTATATACGAAAAAGCCCCCAAGTAAAATTCGGAGCCATATAGGACAGTGTCTGAAAGAAAAGCCGGTTCTTCAATACCTGTTTTGTTGTTCTTAACCTGATTGTAGTATTCGAGCAGCTTAGAGAAAGACTTATAAGCATCATCTACCATTATCAGGGTAGTGTTTAACTGCTGTTCCGGTTTAAAATCTCTATTAACTATTGTTATAGAGGCCTCGGTACTATAAATGTAGTGTGTGTATTTTGGATTTGCCAAAAAGGTAAGGGATCCTTCAACTCCTTCTTCTATCTTCGCCAGTTTGTGTACAGAGATCTCAGGGTTACCTTGCACCTCGCCTTCTAATATACCTGCGATCTGACTGGCTGTGAATTTCAAGAGTTGTTTTTTGTCTTAGGTTACAGTCGGACAAAAGTAAGAAAAATTACGAAACGCTTTTCTTGGGATAACAGATATAATACTTGGTGACTGTTTTAGACAATGCTTTTAAATTGAGGTGATCCGACGCCTTCGCCACATCAATGATCTTTGAATTCCCCATTAAGATATTAATGTTCTCATCATCTTTGTTGTAAGCGGTGTTAGCTATGGTTCCTGTAAATACAAAATACCGTGCCTCTTCTTCCGTCAGATTATATTTTAAGGCAAACTCCTTTAGCTGTTTAAGAATTCGCTGAGGCGCAATTGGATTCTTTTTGATCTTAACTTCTAACAACTCGCGATGCAAGATCATTTTGCTTAAGGTGGATAGGACAAAATCATCATGATGCTGCCATTTTTTAAGAGCAGCTAATATGTCGATGTCATCCAGGGCTGAAAATTTTAAAAGAATGTCATGTGAAATAGTATCCTTTCTAACCGTATTTTTCAGAAAATACAATAAGGCATCACTGGCCTCAATTAACACGTCTTGTGCACTTAATTCTCTGGCTCTTCGCAAAACACGGATCAACAGTTGTTCAGCAACAATACCAGTCTTGTGCAGGTATACCTGCCAATACATAAATCTCCTTGCTATTAAAAATTTCTCAACGGAATAGATGCCTTTTTCTTCTATTACCAACTCGCCATCTACTACATTGAGCATGGTGATCAAACGTTCCGAATTAATATTTCCCTCGGCAACTCCGGTGTAAAAGCTATCTCTTTTGAGATAATCTAATCGATCCATATCCAATTGACTAGATACTAACTGATTCAGGAACTTTTTGGGATAGGTCCCTTTAAAGATTTCAATGGCAGACGTTAAACTTCCGTTAAACTGCTGGTTAAGACTTTGCATAAATAAGAGCGAAATATGCTCATGACCAATGCCATCCACAAGGCTGTGTTCCATAGCATGAGAGAAAGGTCCATGACCAATATCGTGGAGAAGTATGGCCGCTAAAAGACCATTTGCCTCTTCATCTGTGATCTCAACATCCTTATAACGAAGCACTTGAATAGCCTGCTGCATAAGATGCATACTTCCCAGGGCATGATGAAACCGGGTATGATGAGCACCCGGAAAAACCAAATAAGATAATCCCATTTGGGAAATTCTTCGCAATCTCTGAAAATAAGGGTGGGCTATTAGTTGGAATAGTTCTGTGCTGGGAATTCTAATAAATCCGTAAATTGGATCATTAAATAGCTTTAGCTTCCTGGTGGTGGCCAATGTTTCATACTTTAAGGGGTAAATATACGGACTAAATGAACAAGATTACAATACTGTGGGTAGATGACGAGATCGATATGCTGAAACCCCATATCCTATTTCTCGAGGACAAAAAATATTCGGTAGTTACCTCTAAGAGCGGACAAGAAGCTTTGGAGGAGATAGAAAAGAACAGATTTGATATCGTTTTCCTGGACGAGAACATGCCCGGACTGTCTGGCCTGGAGACCTTGACGGAGATAAAGAACCTACAGCCAGGCTTACCGGTAGTGATGATCACCAGAAGCGAGGAAGAGTTTATAATGGAAGAGGCCATCGGTTCTAAAATAGCCGATTATCTTATTAAGCCTGTAAATCCAAACCAAATACTTCTTGCGTTAAAGAAAACACTGGATCATTCCAGATTGATCTCTGAAAAGACCACTTCAAATTATCAACAAGAATTTCGGAAAATATCAATGGACCTTTCCATGGTGAATACATATGAGGAATGGGCAGACCTATATAAAAAACTGATATCGTGGGAATTGAGGTTGGAGGAGATAGAAGATTCCGGGATGTTTGAAATATTAGAATCCCAAAAGACCGAGGCCAATAATCATTTTGGAAAGTTTGTTGAGAAAAATTATGCCTCATGGTTTGCCGACGGGGACGGACCGGTAATGTCTCACACCTTATTTCAACAATGGATCAAACCAGAGTTAAAGGAACAGCCCACCTTGCTGGTGGTTATCGATAATTTGAGATACGACCAATGGATCTCTTTTGAAGATGTCCTAAATCCTTATTACAAAAAAACCAAGGAACAGCCCTACTACAGCATTTTACCAACAGCCACCCAGTATGCGCGTAATGCCATTTTTTCGGGTCTTACACCACTAGATATGGAAAAAAAATACCCCAAATGGTGGAAGAATGATACGGATGAGGGAGGCAAGAATCTATTTGAAGACAAATTTTTGGAATCGCAGCTGGCAAGGCTTGGGCTAGACCTGGAATGGGAGTACCATAAGATCAGCAGCTTAAAACAGGGGAGGAATCTGGTCCAAAATTTTAATACGCAAAAGAAGAATGACCTAACGGTGATCGTTTACAATTTTGTAGATATGCTCTCCCATGCCAAAACGGAGATGGGTGTCATTAAGGAACTGGCCTCAAATGACAAGGCATACAGGTCCTTAACTGTCAGCTGGTTTAAGAATTCCCCTTTGTTAGAGATCATCCAAAAAGCCAGAACGCTTGGGATGAAACTCATCATTACTACAGATCATGGAACTATAAATGTACAGCATGCCTCCAAAGTAATTGGGGACAGGGAGACAAGTCTAAACTTGCGGTATAAAACAGGGAGAAGCCTGTCTTACGAAGCCAAAGATGTGCTAGAAGCCAGAGAACCCGCAAAGATCCATTTACCTACTATTACCATGAGCAGTTCTTTTATTTTTGCAAAGAATGATCTGTTTTTTGCCTATCCCAATAATTACAACCACTACGTTAGCTATTATAGAAATACCTATCAACACGGCGGGGTTTCCCTGGAAGAGATGATCATCCCGTTTATAGTGTTAGAACCGCGTTAAATAAATTATACTTGGTGCAGAAAGATTAATGATCTAAATATG
>NZ_CAMYKH010000015.1 GCF_947258935.1 uncultured Muriicola sp. | reverse complement strand
TCCTCAACTTAGATCATTTCCTCCTCTACGGGATAAAATAATGGAAATAATAAAGCATGGTTGTATACTCAAAAAATACAAACCCAAATATGTTATTGCTGCCTTTAGGCGGAATGGGACTGTTCATACTTTTCTATCTCATAGCAGCACTAAAATATCCGGGTGGTTCCTGGGTACTACTTGACCAGGATGGCTTTAGTTTTTGGAATAATTATCTATGTGATCTGTTGGATGTGCATGCGATCAATGGTGAAATTAATCCGGCGCGATCTTATGCGATCTTCGCCTTAAGTTTTCTTTGTATAGGTTTATTTTGGTTGTGGTTTTATTTGCCCAGTTTATTTGAAAATAACAGTACCAATCAAAGCATAATGCGCATATCAGGACTATTATCACTAATCACCCTTGTTTTTTTGGCTTTGGGCAACCATGATAAGGTTCTCTATATTGCAGGATTTTTTGCTGTAATTGCCCTTATCAGTTGTTCAATAGAACTTTTCAAAGTGGGCTATAAAAACCTTTTCCTGTTAGGAGTATTTTGTCTATTGGTCTTTCTTATTAATTACTACATTTACGAGACCCGCTTAATGATCAAATCGCTCCCAGTGGTACAAAAGTTTACGTTCATATTATTTATAAGCTGGTTTGTTTGTTTAGATGTGGCCTTATATCGGAAATTGAGGTTGCCTGAAGTCTCAGAATAAATCAGCTTCCTTATTCGTAAGTCGTAAAAATCCTGTAGTAAAGCTCAAGAAGCGCGCGAAACATGCTTAAAACAGGATTACATCGCTGCGCGCTGTGATCCTCAGAGGTCGGTGCTCAACAAAAGACAACCCCTGCGCTGCATGGTTACTTTTTATTTCCGTGGCTTACAAAAGCGGTCTGAAAAAGGATTACGCCTACGGCGTGATCCTGAATTGTTGGTGTTGACAGTAAAGTGAACCATTCGCTTCGCAGATTATGGTTTTTTATTTTCAAACCTTAAATGAAATAAATTCCACTAGGCACTAAAAATAAAAAACCACCGCCTAATGACGGTGGTTCCACTTTACTGTCGGGGTGGCAGGATTCGAACCTGCGACCTCCGCGTCCCAAACGCGGCGCGATAACCGGGCTACGCTACACCCCGAACTGGTTATCAATATTCTGTCTTCTCACACAGACTCTGGCGGAGAGACAGGGATTCGAACCCTGGGTACCCTTGTTAGGGTACGACGATTTAGCAAACCGCTCCTTTCGGCCACTCAGGCACCTCTCCTATATTTCATGTACTAAGAATGTCTTTTAGAACATCCTATAATAGCGGCTGCAAATGTAATTCTTCATTCTTTGGAACGCAACTTTTTTAAGTTTTTTTTGGGCGATTTTTACAGTACTTTTTCATTCCGGATACTCTACTCTAAGGTGATAAATATTTGTTAATTTTTGCTTTAATACCTTCTTTACCGTCTCAATTTCTTTGAACGTAATATTGGCATTTAAAAACTGGTTTCCTTTCATTTGTCCACTGACGATCTTTTCTACAAATTCTTCGATTATCAGATAGGAAGGATTAACCAAACTTTTTGAAGCAGCCTCCACAGAATCAGACATCATAAGAATGGCCGTTTCTTTGGAAAAAGGAATGGGGCCCGGATACCTGAAATCATCTTCATTGGCATCCGGATTTATTTCCAATTCCTTCTTGTAGAAATAATATACCCTTGTTGTGCCGTGATGGGTCCTGATAAAATCGATCACCCTATCTGGCAGGTTGTTTCTCTGCGCCATTTCAATTCCTTCAATCACATGATTTATGATGATCCTGGCGCTCTCTTTTGGATCAATATCATTATGCGGGTTTACATTCGTAACCTGATTTTCAGTAAAATAAGTGGGATTATTCATCTTACCTATATCATGATACAAAGCTCCCACCCGCACCAACATAGCATTGGCCCCAATGGCATTGGCAGCTGCCTCAGCCAGATTCGCCACCTGTAGTGAATGATGAAAGGTCCCCGGGGCTTTGTTTGAAAGTTCTTTTAATAGTTTAGAATTCGTATCAGACAATTCCAAAAGGGAAACATCCGAGACCATCCCAAAAAGCTTTTCGTAGATATAGATCAACGGTTGTGCAAAAAGTGTGATCATACCGTTCAGGAAGAAGAATCCAAAAGTGAACCAATGGATGTTGTCAAGATTTCCTTCATGAATAATGTGAAAGGCAAAATAACCCACAATATAGATCAGTGTGATCTGCCCAACTGAAATAAACAGGTTGGCCCTTTTGTATAATTCAGAAACAGTTAAGATGGTGACAATACCGGCAATGATTTGCAGAAAGATATATTCAAAGCTATTAGGTACCACAAAACCCAGAATGAGAACGGTGAGTACATGGACGAACAACCCTAATCTGGCATCAAAAAACGTTTTTAAAATTAAGGGTAAGATGCAGAGTGGAACCACAAAAACATAGGCTTCATTGTACTTCACTACAAGGGTGGTAAGAAATACCATCAATAAAATATTGAAGAAAATAAAAGTGACCTTTACATTATTGCGGTAGATAGCCGGCCTGTACTTTTTAAGAAAGAGGAACAACATCATCAGGACAAGTGCTACAAGGATTGTATACCCGAACAGGATAAAATATTGATTATTGGCTGTCCAAAGCTCCGATTGAAACTCTGCTTTTAATGAATTAAGAATAACCAGATTCTCTGCTTCTACAACTTCACCTTTTGCAATAATCAGCTTCCCCTCATCCACAGATCCCCTGGTGGTGGCTATTTTAGACAGTTCATCATCTAGTTCCTTTTGGGATAATTCTGAGTCATATGTAACATTAGGCCTAACAATATCAAAGAACAATTCCTGGTAAAGGGAGTAGTACTGCCCTGCCCTGCGCGATTTTAATATTTCCTGGATCACTAAATCTACCTTCCCAATCAAATACACATCTGCTACAAGAATTCTGCGGGCCTCATTGTTTTTAACCAGGTATAGATATTCCGCCGAATTTGCTCCCAGTCCACCTTGAATAATACCATTTTTATAGAGTTCTTCAAGGATGTCATCTCCTATAGTCTGGAGTCGTCTTATTTGACTGTTCGAAAATCTTTCTTGCGTAAAAACTGTGGTGAATGTTTCCTCATATGCTTTAAAAACATCATCAGCAACAGAGGTATCATATGTATAATATGGGATCTGTCTTGCCTTTAGTGTCTCTTGTTCCTGAGATAATTCCTCGGCAGTCTTTTTGATGGAAAAATCGAATGGAGCATACAGATTCTCATACTGCCACGGTTTTCCTTTTTGAAATTCGTATTTAAATTGTCCTCCTTTTGGGAAAAAGAAAACAATGCACCCAATAGTTACAAAATACAAGATATACTTATAGATCAGCGACTGATTTTTATATACCTTATCCAGAGAATCTTCCATATAGTTTTACTGCTCATTCAAAAATAGAAAATATAATGGCAAACCCTGTCTTTTCTTTAGTATAGGTTATTCGTTGCACGATATTTTCTTAATTTCGTAGCATAAGTTTTAAGAACTATGAAAGAAGTAGTAATTGTATCGGTGGCAAGAACACCTATAGGTAGTTTTTTAGGATCTTTATCTGGAATTCCGGCGCCAAAATTGGGAGCGATCGCGATAAAAGGTGCCCTGGATAAAATAGGACTAGCTCCGGAAATGGTGGAAGAAGTACTAATGGGCAATGTGGTGCAAGCAGGTACCGGACAAGCTCCTGCCCGCCAGGCGGCCATCTATGCCGGAATACCCGATACGGTACCTTGTACAACCATAAACAAGGTCTGCGCCTCCGGGATGAAGGCTATTATGCAGGCGGCGCAATCCATCGCCCTGGGAGATACCTCTATTGTAGTCGCCGGCGGTATGGAGAATATGAGCTTAATTCCTCATTATGTGCATATGCGCAATGGTCAAAAATTTGGTCCAGCAACATTGGAAGACGGAATGCAAAAAGATGGATTGGTAGATGCGTATGATCACAATGCAATGGGAGTTTGTGCCGATCTCTGTGCCACTGAACATAAGTTTAGCAGGGAAGATCAGGATGCCTTTGCTATTCAATCATATCAGCGTGCTGCCAAGGCATGGAGTAGTGGTAAATTTGCTGATGAAGTAGTACCTGTAGAAGTACCCCAGAGACGGGGAGAGCCTTTGATAGTTGCTGAAGACGAAGAATTCAAGAATGTAAAAATGGACAAGATACCATCCTTGCGACCAGCTTTTAGCAAGGACGGAACGGTAACTGCAGCCAATGCCTCTACTATAAATGACGGGGCCGCCGCATTGGTATTGATGAGTGCGGAGAAGGCAGCAGCATTAAAGCTTACCCCCCTGGCTACTATTAAAAGCTATGCAGACGCAGCTCAGGAACCGAAATGGTTTACTACTGCACCTGCCAAAGCTTTACCAAAAGCACTAGCCAAAGTAAACCTGAATATCAAATCTATTGACTACTTTGAATTTAACGAGGCATTTTCAGTAGTTGGTCTTGCCAATATGAAGTTATTAGGATTACAGGATTCTAATGTAAATGTACATGGCGGAGCGGTAGCCCTTGGTCATCCCCTGGGATGTTCCGGCGCCCGTATTGTTATTACCTTACTGAGTGTATTACAGCAAAATAATGGGAAATTAGGTGCTGCAGCCATCTGTAATGGTGGTGGAGGTGCATCTGCCCTAATTCTGGAACGTAAATAAGGATCCTTGCAAAAGACCAAGCATTACTACGGCCTATGTGCTCTGAGTATTATTCCGATCAGGGCCAATACAGATCAGGCAAGTGAGCAGCTAAGTCAACTTCTATACGGCGACACTTTTAAGATCACCGAACATAGAAAAGACTGGAATAAGATAAGAGTAACCTTCGATGGTACAGAAGGATGGATCCAAAAAAATCAGGTCACTCCCCTATCCAAAGAGACCTATAAAGATCTGAAAGCTGTAAAGACCCCAGGCTATTCATCAGATCTTATTGCCTTTGTAAGCCAACATAATAGTCAAATAATCCCGGTTCTTTTAGGGTCTGTTGTTCAAAACGCCAAAACCCTCGATCATACATTTGAAGGGGAGCTGGTGAGCGGTACTATGGATAAAGATCAGTTGGTACCTGCGGCTTTGCAATACCTGAATGCGCCTTATCAATGGGGCGGAAAATCGCCATTTGGTATTGATTGTTCCGGTCTTGTACAAATGGTTTATAAGATAAATGGATATGCCTTACCCAGAGACGCCAAGGACCAAGCGAACGAAGGGGAAGTTTTAAGTTTTGTTGAAGAAAGCTCCCCTGGGGATCTTGCATTTTTTGATAACGAGGAAGGGGTAATAATTCATGTCGGGCTCATTATGCAAAATAACCATGTGATACATGCTCATGGATGTGTCCGTATAGACAGACTAGACCAAACCGGTATCTTTAATGTAGCTAAGGGAGAATACACCCATCACTTGAGGGTAATTAAAAAAATTATATAAAAAAAACCCGGTCCAAAAAGACCGGGTTAGAATTTTATAATTGAAAAGTCTTACTCTCCCAAGAGTTTTTTAATTCTCATAAAATTTTCATTATCCCCTAATGCACCATAGATGTTCTTTAACTGAGATAATAGACTCTCATTATCCTGATTTTGCTTTAATGCATCTTCCAGAATTAAAGCGCCTTCTCTGAATAATTCATCTTTTTGTGTTTTGAGTTCTTCATATCTGGCAATATCAGCTCTAGAATTACCCAGACTATTCATCTCGTCTATTAAACCATTTCCTTCATTGACATAGGTTGTAGAGAGGTTTAATTGGGCATTCACATACCCTGGATTTATTGAAATGGCTTTTTTATAAGCTGTTCTTGCTTCTTCTAAATTGCCCTGTTCCATATTGATCACTCCAATATTGTACTGCAGATCAGGATTATCAGGGGCCATTTCAGAAGCCTGAGCCATTAGCGTCTTAAAGGTATCTTTATCACCCATTTTGTAGTACAGATTGGCCTCGTTTAATACCAGATTCACATCGTCTGGATTTTTGGCCCGTGCATCCTTATATGCTTGTAACGCCTTATCATCCTGACCTAGCTGTGTGTAGATCAAGGCAATATTCTTAATGATCTCTGCACTTTTTGTAGGAGACTTTTCCTCAACAGGATCTTTATACGTACCAGATTTTACCAAAAGATCCATTTGAACCTTATCACTCATTTCTTCAACTTCACCAGTAGCTGCATTTGTAGCCTTATAAGATATGGTACTACCGTCATAATTGAGATCATTTAATTCTTCATAGTATCCAAGTGCGTCTTCATAGTGGCCGCCGTTTACAGCACTACTGGCCGCATAGTATAAAAAGATAGTGTCTCTTGGGCTTAAATTATAAGCCATATACAATTTGTCTGCACCTTCTTGGAATTTCTTATTGTTGTTATCCTCTACTGCAGCATTTATAAGATCTGAAGTTAATCCGGTAAGCATCTGATTACTTTCAGAACTATATTTTTGTTTACCGCTCTTTTCTTCAATACTTACAACCTCTTTATAGGATTTTACTGCCTCATCAAAGGCACTGGCATCTCCTTTTTTGGCAAGATCTGAATAAACATTTCCGCGTATAAAGTAGTATTGCGCTTGTAACCGTTCGTCTGCTCCACTTATCATACCAGATGCAGCCTCTAAACTTGCCTTGGCACTTGCAGGATCTCCATTTTTCATTGCTTTTTCAGCATCCTTTAGCTCATTCTTCTGAGAAAAAGCAACCATGCTAAACGTCATGGCCATTAAAATTAATAGTTTAGTTCTCATTGTCTTAATATTTGAATTAGTGTTTATTAATTATTATTCGGTTTCCGGTTCATTGGTATCAAGAGCCGTGCCATCTTCTGTTTTTACTTCAATATCCCGAAGTTCTACCTCTTCCAGATTATCCTCATCCTTCATCACTTTTGCCACAGCGGCAATAGAATCTGAATCTTTTAAATTTATGAGTTTAACTCCCTGAGTAGCTCTCCCCATGGTCCTTAGGTCATCTACACTCATCCGGATCGCGATGCCAGATTTGTTGATGATCATTAGGTCGTCTGAATCAGAAACATTCTTAATGGCTACCAGGCCACCTGTCTTATCTGTGATAGATATCGTTTTCACACCTTTTCCACCTCTGTTCGTGATCCTATAATCTTCAATACTGGAGCGTTTGCCGTACCCATTCTCTGAAACTACCAGGATCTCATCGTCAAAATTATGAACAGAGACCATTCCGATAACCTCATCCTCATCATTGGCCAGTCTAATTCCCCTTACCCCAGAGGCACTTCTCCCCATAGGTCTGGTCTTGCTTTCCTCAAAACGGATCGCTTTACCCGATCTTAGTCCGAGGAAGATCTGACTGGTTCCGGTAGTAAGTTTTGCTTCGAGCAATTCATCATCTTCACGAATATTGATCGCTATTATACCATTTTGTCTTGGCCTTGAATACTGTTCTAAGGAGGTCTTTTTAACTGTCCCCTTCTTAGTGGCCATGATCACGTAATGACTATTCACATAGTCCTCATCTTTTAGATCTTGCGTACATATAAAGGCCTTCACCTTGTCTGTAGATACTATATTGATAAGGTTTTGTATAGCCCTTCCTTTAGATGTTCTGCTTCCTTCGGGTATCTCATATACGCGCATCCAAAAACATTGACCACTTTGTGTAAAGAACAACATATACTGATGGTTGGTCCCTACGAATAGGTGTTCAAGGAAATCCTCATTTCGGGTAGACGAGGCCTTTTGACCAACACCACCTCTATTTTGAGTTTTGTATTCTGAAAGCGGAGTTCTTTTAATATAGCCTGCATGCGAAATAGTGATGACTACCTGCTCATCCGGGATCATATCCTCAATGCTCAGATCACCTCCGGCAAAATTGATCTCCGAACGTCTTTCATCTCCAAATTTGTCTTTTACCTCAAGAAGTTCATCTTTGATGATCTGCATTCTCCTGTCCTCATTGGCCAGGATGTCTTTTAAGTCTTCAATCGTATTCAGGACATCCTCGTATTCTGAGCGTAATTTATCCTGTTCAAGGCCGGTAAGTTGCCTTAGCCTCATTTCAACTATTGCCTTCGCCTGAATTTCCGTCAGTTTAAACCGCTCCATCAAATTCTCCCTTGCTTCATCTGCATTAGAGGAGGCTCTGATGATTTTTATCACTTCATCTATGTTGTCTGAAGCAATAATAAGTCCTTCCAGGATATGAGCTCTGTCCTCGGCTTTTTTAAGATCAAATTTGGTTCTTCTAACGACTACCTCATGGCGATGTTCTACAAAAAAGCCAATCATCTCCTTTACGTTCAACAATTGTGGTCGCCCTTTAACAAGGGCAATATTGTTTACACTAAAGGAAGATTGAAGCGCTGTATACTTAAAAAGAGTGTTTAATACTATATTAGGAATGGCATCTCGCTTTAGAATGTAAACAATACGCATCCCGTTCCGGTCGCTTTCATCACGTATATTGCTTATCCCTTCTATTTTCTTGTCATTTACCAGGTCGGCCGTCTTCTTGATCATATCGGCCTTATTCACCTGATAAGGAATTTCAGTAACAATGATACATTCCCTTCCCTGAACTTCCTCAAATTGAGTTTTGGCGCGCATGACAATTCGTCCTCTTCCGGTATGGAATGCCTCTTTGACACCATCGTAGCCATAAATGATCCCCCCTGTTGGAAAATCGGGTGCTTTAATGTGCGTTATCAATTCATCGATCTCAATGTCATTGTTTTCAATATAGGCTATGGTACCATCTACCACTTCAGTAAGATTATGCGGTGGCATATTGGTCGCCATTCCCACTGCAATACCCGAAGCTCCGTTTATCAGTAAGTTGGGTATTCTTGCCGGAAGAACCGTTGGCTCCTGTAAAGAATCATCAAAATTTAATTGGTGGTCTACCGTATCCTTATCAATATCGGTAAGCATTTCATCAGCTATCTTGCGCATACGAGCCTCCGTATAACGCATGGCAGCCGGACTATCCCCGTCAATGGAACCAAAGTTTCCCTGTCCGTCTACCAACATATAGCGCAGACTCCATTCCTGGGCCATCCTTACCATAGAATCATAGACCGATGTATCCCCATGTGGGTGATACTTTCCTAGAACTTCCCCCACAATACGGGCCGATTTCTTATGTGAACTACCCGACCTTACACCCAACTCATGCATCCCATAAAGCACTCTTCTGTGCACGGGTTTTAATCCGTCCCTGACATCAGGTAAGGCTCGTGAAACTATGACCGACATTGAATAATCAATGTAGGCAGATTTCATCTCGTCATCAATGTTGATCTGGATTAACTTTTCTCCTTCCGCCATAAAAAAATCCTATTGTTTTTGAGTGGTTAAAACATCGGGGCAATATACGCAAAATGATAGGTTAGGTAGAACAAAACATGGACTTTATTGAAGTATTTATTAACATGACAAGAGGGTCATTTAGTTGATAATTTGGGTGTTAATTTTTTTGTAAATCGAGCATTTTTTCGTCATTTAGGCCATGTTTAACTAATATAGGTACGGTATTTGACGTTCTTATGGTAAGTTTTAGTAATTTTAAAGTTATATAAGGAATCTATATGGACGATAATTTTTCACCAAGAGTAAAAGACGTAATTGCTTACAGCAAGGAGGAAGCATTAAGGCTAGGCCACGATTTTATTGGTACTGAGCACCTAATGTTAGGTTTACTCCGAGATGGGAATGGCAAGGCCATTAGCATCCTCGATGCTTTAGACGTGGACCTTGATCATCTTAGACGTAAGGTGGAAATTTTGAGTCCGGCCAATCCAAATCCGGGAAGTGCTCAAAAGGATAAAAAGAACCTTCATCTGACAAGACAGGCTGAGCGCGCATTGAAAACAACATTTCTGGAGGCAAAACTATTTCAGAGCTCCTCAATAAATACTGCTCATCTTTTACTTTGCATACTGCGCAATGAAAATGATCCTACTACCAAATTGCTTCATAAGTTAAAAGTAGATTACGATGGGGTTAAGGAACAGTTCAAATCTATGATCACCAGTGATGATGATTATATTGATTCTCCGACCTCAGAATCTTTCCCTAGTGATTCTGATGAACCTGCCGAAGGAAAAGAAGCTTCATATGGGTCAACAGGGGCACAGAAAGGAAGTAAAAAATCTAAGACGCCAGTTCTCGATAATTTTGGTCGGGATCTTACGCAAATGGCAGAACAGAACAAATTAGATCCGGTTGTAGGGAGAGAAAAAGAAATAGAACGGGTATCTCAGATCCTGAGCAGAAGAAAAAAGAACAACCCACTCCTTATTGGAGAACCCGGCGTTGGAAAAAGTGCTATTGCTGAGGGACTTGCGCTTAGGATAATCAACAAAAAAGTATCGCGTATCCTTTACAATAAAAGAGTAGTTACCCTGGATCTTGCTTCCTTGGTTGCAGGTACTAAATACCGTGGCCAATTTGAAGAACGGATGAAGGCGGTGATGAATGAACTTGAAAAGAATGACGATGTGATCTTATTTATTGATGAGATCCATACTATAGTTGGTGCAGGAGGGGCAACAGGTAGTCTTGATGCTTCCAATATGTTTAAACCCGCCCTGGCACGAGGTGAAATTCAATGTATAGGTGCCACTACCCTGGACGAATACAGACAGTATATCGAAAAAGATGGGGCATTAGAACGCAGATTTCAAAAGGTTATGGTTGAACCTACTACGGTAGAAGAGACCATTGAGATATTACGTAATATAAAAAGCAAATACGAGGATCACCATAATGTGATCTATACGGACGATGCCATATTGGCCTGCGTAAAGCTAACCAATAGATACATGACAGATCGTTTTCTGCCAGACAAAGCTATCGATGCCCTTGATGAGTCCGGGTCTCGTGTGCATATTGTGAACATGGATGTTCCAAAACAGATCCTGGAATTAGAGAAGCAGTTAGATGATGTGAGGGAGCTTAAGAATACTGTTGTTAAAAAACAACGCTACGAAGAAGCTGCCAAACTGAGGGATGATGAAAAACGTCTGGAAAAAGACCTGGCTATAGCGCAGGAAAAATGGGAAGAAGATAGTAAGCTTCACAGGGAAACTGTCTCTGAAGACAATGTAGCAGATGTGGTCTCTATGATGAGCGGTATACCTGTAAATAAGATCGCTCAAACGGAAAGTAATAAACTGGCCGAGTTACCGACTCTTATCAAAGCGAACGTAATAGGGCAAGATGAAGCCGTGTCCAAAGTGGCCAAGGCTATTCAGCGTAACAGGGCCGGACTTAAAGATCCCAATAAACCTATTGGTTCCTTTATTTTCCTAGGACAAACCGGGGTTGGTAAAACTCAATTGGCTAAGGTTTTGGCCAAAGAGCTTTTCGATTCTGAAGATGCACTGATCAGAATAGATATGAGCGAATACATGGAGAAATTCGCCATTTCAAGACTAGTAGGTGCACCTCCGGGATATGTAGGCTATGAAGAAGGAGGTCAACTTACAGAAAAAGTAAGACGCAAGCCATATTCTGTGATCCTGCTAGATGAAGTGGAAAAAGCACATCCAGATGTCTTTAACATGTTGCTGCAGGTCTTAGATGATGGATACCTTACCGATAGTTTAGGAAGAAAGATAGATTTCAGAAATACCATCATTATAATGACCTCCAATATTGGAGCCAGACAATTGAAGGATTTTGGACAAGGAGTAGGATTTGGCACAGCGGCCAAGAAATCCCAGGAAGGTTCTCATCAAAAAAGTGTAATAGAAAATGCCCTAAAAAAAGCATTTGCGCCAGAATTTCTAAACAGGATAGACGATGTAATTGTCTTTAATCCTTTAGAACGGGAACATATACACTTGATCATCGATATTGAATTAGCCAAGCTGTTCGCCAGAATCAAAGAAATTGGTTATGAGATGAACCTTACAGATAAGGCCAAAGATTATATCGCTGAAAAAGGATTTGACAAACAGTATGGAGCAAGACCATTAAAAAGAGCTATTCAGAAATATATAGAAGATGCCCTTGCTGAAGAGATAGTGAATTCCAAATTGGAAGAAGGGGATAGTATCTATATGGATTATGATGGAAAAAAAGAATTTTTGACCATCGAGATTAAAAAAGCCAAAAAGTCTTCAAAGGCATAGTCTTGCAGGAAATATATGTAAAAAGAGTGTCACTAAAACTGACACTCTTTTTTTTTGTCAATTCTAAAAAAACCTGATTCTCGTGGCCAATTTGTTTTTAAAACGATATATACGCTTTTAATCTATTATTTTTTAAATCGGATTGCCTTCCAACTACTTTCGTTTTGAACACTACAAAACTACATGGGGATGAAATTAAAACCGATCAAAACACCGGTTGTTATAAAGGAGTATGTCCTGGACATAGGTAGCATACAAGTTTATGACAATTATATGGTAGCTCTTTATAATGAAGGATCCACGGTGACTTTGGAGAGGGTATATCAATTGATCGGAATTTCGGAAATACATTTCAGAGACAGACCTTTCGGTTTTATCAGTTTAAGAAAAAATTCTTATGCTATAGACCCTACCATTTATAATTATGTAAGAGAATTAGATAACCTAAAGGCCTATGCTATTGTTTCCGTAAAAGAAATGGACATGCATAACTTTGCTATAGAAAAAATGTTCTATAAGAAACCCATGAAGTTCTTTATCGATTACAACAATGCGCTTACTTGGGTCAAAAGACGCGTAGCTAGGAAATAGGTTTTTCCTTAGTATCACTTCCTTCTATTTCATTTTCAGGCAAGAATAATTCGCCAAAAGTCATTCCTAAGCGATCAATTATATCACTTGCGATCAGAGCATCCATACTACTGCCCTGAACAGCCAAGTCACCTGCCCTGCCGTGCAAAAATACTCCCATGATGGCCGCCTCTAATGGTGCATAGCCTTGTGCAAGAAGTCCGGTAATTATACCTGTTAGTGCATCTCCACTACCCGCAGTAGCCATTCCGGGGTTACCTGTATCATTTACATAGCCCATTTCCTTATAAACAGTTATGGTATGTGCACCTTTGATCACTACAATGACATCGTAGGTAGCAGAAAACTCCTTCACTTTTTCCAACTTTTCAAAATCATTCTTCCAAGGCCCCAGTAGGCGCTCTAATTCCTTTGGGTGAGGTGTTAATACTGTTTGGGGAGGTAAGGATCTTAATAAGGATTTCTTTCTGGCAAGAATATTTAATCCATCCGCATCAATAACAAGAGGAACTGTATTTTCTTTTAAGAAGAGCTCGAAAGCCCTAATAGTAGAATCCGAAGTACCAGCACCAATTCCGAAGGCCACCACCGTTGGATTAAATTCAATCTTTATATGAGTAAGTTGCTCCTGATCTTTATCAGTATTTACCATTACCTCGGGTAACGCACTTTGAAGCGGGATATACCCACAACCCGGAACAAATGTAGAAACCAATCCACTTCCAGCCCTCAAACAAGCTTTAGCCGCAAGCTGCACGGCACCAATCTTACCAAACGAACCACCAATGATCAATGAATGGCCATAGGTGCCTTTATGAGTAAATTTTTTCCTGGGTTGGTATAAGGCCCTAATTTCTTTTTGCTGTATGAGCTCATAGCCAATGGGCAATGTAGCAACAAACTCGGCATCCAAACCAATATCGAACGCAACCCAATGTCCACAATATTGTCCGGTTTCCGGTAAGAAAAATACCAATTTTGGATACTGAAACGATAATACAAAGTGAGCTCTAATAATGCCCAGAGCGTTTTCAATAGCCTTGTCTGTATACAAACCTGATGGAATATCTACAGAAAGGATGAATGCATCAGAAACGTTTACATGAGTTATCAGTTTTATAACCCATTCATCAGGAACTCTGTTAAGACCAGTGCCAAAAATGGCATCTACAACAACGTCTTCTTTAGAAATAATCGGAAAAACTTCATTTTTTGAAATGACATGAGGCCAAATTTTTCGGTCCTTAAGTCGATCGAGGTTGGCCAAAAAATCCGGAGATCTCTTGTCGCTATAATTTACGATATACACCTCTACAGAATATCCGTGTTCTGCTAAATGCCGAGCAACTACCAATCCATCTCCTCCGTTATTTCCGATACCACAAAAGAGATGAATAGTTACAGGAGCTCCCTGGAATTGTTGATGAAGCCAATTAAATAGGGCTGTCCCAGCTCTTTCCATGAGATCATCACTGGTTATACCCTGACTTTGTATGGTATATTGATCAGCTTTTCTAACTTGTTCGCCGGAGAGTATATTCATCTTAAAAGTTATTCTGTTTTAATGGCGCATCCACCTTCGCTGAATTGCTAGATTTATGTGAAATTCTTTTTTCTTGTAAGATGGTCATTGAATTCTTAAAAATAAGGTGAAAAAATCCGTGAGTCCTCAAAAAATCTTATTAATGTTGGGTTGGGTACCTAAAAATACTACATTTGAACTCTTATTAAGTTATTTATGATAGCTGTTAACTACCATTCTCGAATGAAAAATCCGTTTTATTTTGGAACTGTCATTCTTACCGCAACCCCATGGGGGTAATCTGTATTTTTACTCCGTTATACTCTTTTCTTTTCTTTTCTTTAATTTTTGATTATCATGAAAGTTTTAAAATTTGGTGGTACCTCCGTAGCTACGGCAGCTAGTATCCAACAAGTACAACATATCGTCGCCAATACTAAGGCCAAAAAGTTGATTGTAGTAGTGTCTGCTCTGGGCGGAGTTACTGATTTGTTACTCAATGCGGCTAAAACCGCTGCAGAACAAAACATTTCATATAAGGATAACTTAAAAAAAGTGGAGGCCCGGCACCTCAGCATTATAAAAGAATTACTGCCAATGCAGGCTCAAAGTAAGGTCTTGAGCAAGGTAAAAAGTGAACTGAATGTATTGGAAACACTCCTTGAAGGAGCCTATTATATTGGGGAAATTACGCCCAAATTATCTGATAAGATCGTGAGTTTCGGTGAGCTTTTATCGGCTTACATTATTAGTGAATTCTTTAAAGAAGTTGGCCATAAGGCTATTTTTAAAGATAGCAGGGAATTACTAGTTACAGATAATACACATGGAAAGGCAGTAGTAGACTTTGAAGCAAGTGGAGAACGGTGTGTAAAGTTCTTTACAAAGGAGCCGTCGCACATAATAGTAATGCCAGGATTTATTGCGGCCACCAAGGATGGAGATGTAACTACCCTTGGGCGTGGAGGTTCAGATTATACTGCAGCTATCATAGCTGCTGCACTAGACGCAAAAGAATTACAAATTTGGACCGATGTAAGTGGCATGTTTACGGCTAATCCTAAAATTGTAAAACAAGCAAAAGCCATCCCGCATATCTCCTATGAAGAAGCGATGGAATTGTCTCATTTTGGTGCTAAGGTGTTGTATCCGCCAACTATTCAACCTGTGCTGGCCAAAGGTTTGCCCCTGGCTATAAAGAATACTTTTGAACCAGATGCTCCTGGTACCTTGATAACAAGTAAGGCGCCCGAAGAAGGAAAGACTGTAAGGGGAATAACAAATATTCCGGATATTACACTTCTCTCTCTGGAAGGTCCGGGTATGATCGGTATTCCCGGTATTTCCAAGCGATTTTTTGAAGTGCTTTCACAAGCTGAGATCAGCGTTGTACTGATTACCCAGGCATCGTCTGAACACTCTATCTGTATAGGTATCGCAAATGAAGACGCAGAAAAAGCTGTGGGTCAGGTGAATAAAGCCTTTGCTTACGAGATGGCCATGGAAAAGATAAAACCTATCCTGATTGAAAAAGAATTAGCCATCATTGCCTTGGTAGGTGATCAAATGAAAAATCACCAGGGACTTAGCGGTAAAATGTTTAGTACGCTTGGGAGGAACAATGTAAATATCCGCGCCATTGCTCAAGGTGCCTCGGAGAGGAACATATCGGCGGTGATCAGAAAAGAGGATGTAAAAAAAGCGCTTAATACCCTTCATGAGGCCTTTTTTGAGGAACAAACAAAACAATTAAATCTATTTATACTGGGAGTAGGTAATGTAGGTTCAAAATTGTTGGGTCAATTAAAACAACAAAAAAAGTATTTAAAGGAACACTTGCGTTTAAATGTTCGGGTTATTGGTATCTCTAATTCGCGCACTATGTACTTCGATGAACAAGGAATTCCTTTACAGAAATGGCCGGAATTGCTAGCCACAGGGATAAAGGCAGATGCCACTGAATTCTACAATACTATTCTGGAGTTGAATGCAAGAAACAGCATCTTGGTTGATAATACTGCAAGTGAAAAGGTCGCTTACAGTTATAGTAACTTTCTAAAACAGAGCATTGCCGTTGTAACCTGTAATAAAATTGCGTGTTCCTCTGGGTATGAGCACTATCTCCAACTTAAAGAACTTGCGAAAGAATACGAGGCCCCTTTCCTGTTTGAAACTAATGTAGGTGCAGGGCTGCCTATCATTGACACTTTAAAACACCTCATAGCATCGGGAGATGAGATCATTAAGATCAAGGCCGTACTATCGGGAAGTCTCAACTACGTCTTTAATAATTTTAACGAGACCACAACTTTTCATGATGTTGTTAAAAGGGCACAAGAGGAAGGCTATACAGAGCCAGATCCAAAGATAGATCTGAGCGGTATTGATGTTATGCGCAAAATACTGATCCTGGCCAGGGAAAGTGGTTATGTAATGGACCTTGCTGAAATTGAGAACAGGTCCTTTCTACCTGCAGAAGCATTAAATACCGATAACAATGAAGACTTCTTTAAAGCGCTAAAGAAATATGAAAGCGATTTTCAGCAAGTGGTGGCAAATGCTAAAAAAGTAAATTGTAGACTCAAATTTGTAGCCTCTCTCGATAAGGGTAAAGCCAGTGTAGGCTTAGAACAGATCCCGGAGGGGCACGACTTTTATTCCTTAGCAGGAAGTGATAATATAGTTCTCTTTTATACAAAGAGGTATCCTGAACAACCTTTGATCATTAAAGGTGCAGGTGCAGGAGCAGACGTTACTGCATCAGGAATTTTTGCCGATATCATTAGAATAGGAACGTATTAATAAACGTAGTTATCGCTATCATCATAAAATTTCTCTTAGCTTTAGATATGAAACCTGTCACTTATGAACAAAGACAGTATTAAAATATTTTGTCCGGCCACTATTGCCAATATTTCATGTGGTTTTGACGTCCTTGGACTTGCCCTCTCCGCCATAGGAGATGAAATGGTTATAAAAAAAGTGCGAAATCCCGGACTTAGTATTACTAAAATAAGCGGTCTTGATCTGCCCAAAGAGATCCATAAAAATGTAGCCGGAGTGGCAGGCCTGGCTTTTATGGAAGCCTCCGAATACAAAGGAGGTTTTGAAATTGAGATCTATAAAAAGATCAAAGCAGGAAGTGGAATAGGAAGCAGTGCGGCCAGCGCAGCTGGCGCAGTTTGGGGGATGAATTATTTATTGGACTCGCCGTTTTCCCAGCATCAATTGGTGCAGTTTGCGATGGCAGGTGAAAAACTGGCCAGCGGTGTTGCGCATGCAGATAATGTGGCTCCCGCAATTTATGGAGGATTTACGCTTGTTAGAAGTACGGAACCGCTCGATGTTATTCCCATACACGTTCCAAAAGAACTCTACGCTTCCATTATTCATCCTCATATAGAAATAAAGACTTCCGATTCCAGGAAGATCCTAAAAACCAGTATATCACTTGCAGATGGGATCAAACAATGGGGAAATGTAGGTGCATTAGTTGCTGGTCTTTATCAGGAGGACTACGGCCTTATAAGCAGGTCTTTGGTAGATCATATTGTAGAACCCATCAGATCTATACTTATCCCTGGTTTTGACGAAGTAAAACATGAGGCCTTAGGTGCAGGTGCCCTGGGTTGCGGAATATCCGGATCCGGACCTTCTATTTTTGCGCTGAGCAAAGGTCTGAAAACCGCCCAAAAGGTAACGCAGGCTATGAGCAAGGTATTTGAGAATATGGATCTTTCATATGATCCCTACGTCTCAAAAATCAATACTAAAGGAATACAAATTATGACCTTATAATGGTCTTTAGATGTTAGATATAGCATGAATTTCTATAGCCTTCATAAAAATGCACCCAAGGTCTCTTTTAAAGAGGCTGTAATCAATGGAATAGCGCCAGACGGCGGACTGTATTTCCCGGAGCAAATTCCACAACTTCCTGCTTCATTTTTTGATGACATACAAGACCTTTCAAATCTTGAGATCGCATATAGAGCCTTAAAGCCATATGTTAAGGAAGATATTCCTGAGGCAATACTTAGAGAAATACTTGAAGAAGTACTCGATTTTGATTTTCCTCTTGTACCTATAAATGAAAACGTTTCAACCCTGGAACTTTTTCATGGGCCTACCATGGCTTTTAAAGATGTTGGCGCCAGGTTTATGGCTCGTAGCCTGGGATACTTCTTTAAAAATTCTGAAGAGAAAGTTACCGTCCTTGTAGCCACATCGGGGGACACTGGAGGTGCGGTTGCCAATGGATTTCTGGGAGTTGCGGGGGTTGAAGTTGTAATTCTGTATCCCAGTGGTAAAGTAAGTGATATTCAGGAACGCCAGTTAACCACATTAGGACAAAATATTACGGCACTGCAGGTAAATGGTACCTTCGATGATTGCCAACGGATGGTGAAAAGAGCTTTTGTAGATCCAGGTCTACAAGGGAAAGTGCAACTTACTTCGGCCAACTCAATAAACGTAGCTCGTTGGTTGCCACAGATGTTGTACTATCTTTTTGCTTACAAACATCTTAAAGTTAAAGGTAAAGAACTTGTGTTTTCTGTACCCAGCGGAAATTTCGGCAACATTTGTGCCGGTATGATAGCTCAACGTATGGGGATGCCGGTAAGGCATTTTATTGCTTCTACCAATGTAAATGATACCGTACCAAAGTATATGCAAACTGCCATGTATGATCCTAAACCATCTACCGCTACTATTTCGAATGCTATGGATGTTGGGGACCCCAGCAACTTTATCAGAATTCAACACATTTATAATGACGATTTCTCACAATTAAAAGAGCATCTTAGCTCCTACTCTTTCTCTGATAAAGAAACAAAAGAAGCTATAAAAATCTTATATGCAAAGGCCGGCTATATTGCGGATCCCCATGGTGCAGTTGGCTATTTAGGACTCCGAAAATATCAGAAGAAACATCCTGAAACCTATGGTATTTTTCTGGAAACCGCACATCCTGTAAAATTTATGGATGTCGTATCATCCACATTGAACATCCCCCTTTCATTACCCCCTCAGATAGAAAAGATCATGCATAGAAAAAAGGTCTCAATAGGCATTTCCAAGTACGAAGAGCTTGCTAAATTTCTTCTTAAGTAGTTGTATTCTTCGGTTTCACCAGTAAAACCAAAACTCCCACTTCCTAGGAGGTCAACCAACTATTTTCAATATATTTGCGCTGCAAAAAAGTTACTTATAAATGAAGAATACAGCGCTATCCCAGACCCATGAGAAATTAGGAGCAAAAATGGTAGCCTTTGCAGGGTACAATATGCCTGTTTCTTACGAAGGTGTTAATGCAGAGCACGAAACAGTGCGAAACGGAGTAGGTGTTTTTGATGTTTCACATATGGGTGAATTTCTGATTGAAGGACCCAATGCCTTGGATCTGATACAGAAGGTCACCTCCAATGATGCCTCCAAATTAACAGTTGGAAAAGCGCAATACAGTTGTTTGCCAAATGAGACTGGCGGTATTGTAGATGATTTAATCGTGTATAGAGTTAAGGAAGAAACATACCTCTTGGTGGTAAATGCCTCCAATATTGAAAAAGATTGGAATCATATCGCTAAGTACAATGAGGTATATAATGCCGAAATGAAGGATCTCTCAGAAAAGTATTCCCTTCTTGCCATACAAGGACCAAAAGCCGTTGAGGCAATGCAGAGTATCACCTCGGTAGATCTACGACAAATCAAATTCTACAATTTTGTAGTAGCTGATTTTGCAGGTATAGATCATGTTATCATATCTGCCACAGGCTATACAGGCTCCGGAGGCTTTGAAATTTATTGCAAGAACACGGAGGTAAAGCAAGTTTGGGACAAGGTTTTTGAAGCCGGCGCCAAGTATGGTATAAAACCAATAGGGCTGGCAGCAAGAGATACATTAAGACTAGAGATGGGATATTGTTTATATGGCAATGACATTACCGATGAAACTTCACCATTTGAAGCGGGTCTCGGATGGATCACTAAATTCACGAAGGAATTTGTGAATAGTGAAGCACTGGCCAGGGAAAAAGAACACGGGCCAAAACAAAAACTAGTTGCTTTTGAATTGGATGACCGTGGTATTCCACGTCAAGGGTATGATATTGTTGATGGACAAGGTAAAACGATAGGAAAAGTTACATCTGGCACTATGTCACCTTCCCTGGGCAAGGGAATTGGTTTAGGGTATGTACCCAATATATTTACTGAAATAGGCAGTAAGATCAATGTTCAAATCAGAAAAAATGCCATTCCTGCCACTGTGGTAAAACTACCTTTTTATAAAGGTTAAGAAAGTCATAGAATATAGGAGGAACGGTGCAAGAAGAAGGAAAAAAAATACTCATTTTAGGAGCCAGTGGATTCATTGGGAACGCGCTCTACAAAGAATTGTGTAATTACTACGATACTTATGGCACCTATTTTTCGTCCAGAAACGGATATACTTCCAATCAACAATTTTTTCAATACGATATGCAGGAGGACGATATTTTCCAACTGCTGGAAGAAATTCGTCCAAACATTATCATTTCGGCCTTACGAGGCGATTTTGGAGCGCAAATTCAAGCACATCAACATATAACCGAATATGTAGCCAAACACAAGTGTAAGATCTACTTCCTCTCCTCGGCTAATGTTTTTGATGCTTATAGCAAATACCCTTCCTACGAATACGACAAGACCCTATCTGAAAGTATCTATGGCAGATTAAAAATTAAAATTGAGAATATGCTGCTCCGGCTACCAAAGAATAAAGCAGCTATTTTAAGGGTTCCCATGGTCTTTGGGAATACTTCCCCTCGGATCAAAGAAATGAAACAGGCCATTTGGAATAATGAAGCCATTGAAGTCTTTCCAAATCTTATCATCAATGTCACCAATGATGATAAATTAACTCAGCAGATTCACTACCTTATCAACAGAAACAAATATGGCATTTATCATCTGGGGAGCACAGATCTGGTGCATCATGAAGATTTTGTTCGAGAGGTAGTAGATCGGGTAGGGAGCTTTAATCCCATTTATAAAAGGGTGTTTACCACCAATGAAGAACGATTTTTGGCCGTTTTACCCAAAGATCATCTCCTGCCCAAGAATTTACAGCTGAGGTATCAGGATGTTATTGATCATCACGTTATGGGATAGTACCTCTCATTTAGGTCTACTGCCTTCACCTTTTTTCATTGTATCTTTATCTTTCCTGTGAATAATGCTCAAATGCATAAAAGAGCAGCCATTCAACTCAAATAGAAACCTATAATAAAACAAATTCGCCATGGAAAAGCTCACAGCTAAACAGATTGAAGATCAAATAGCATCCCTTGAAGGATGGGAATACGTCAATGACGGAATTGAAACATCATTTGAATTTAAGAATTTTAAAGAGGCTTTCACGGTTATGACCCGTATTGCCTTTGAGTGTGAAGCCCAAAACCACCATCCGGATTGGAGTAATGTATACAACTCTTTGAATATCCGATTAAGCACACATGACGCCAATGGAGTAACAGAGAAAGACTTTACCCTGGCCCGCAGCATAGAAAAGATCATTGAAAGCGAGTAACAACTGTTTTGGTTTTTGCCGCCTTGTGTAGCTTTTAAAATTTGCTAAATTTGCCTGAATTTACTACCTAAGATAGCATATGGGAAGAGCATTTGAATTTCGGAAAGCGCGAAAAATGAAGCGTTGGTCTGCCATGTCCAAGGCCTTTACACGAATCGGAAAGGATATTGTGATGGCAGTTAAGGAAGGAGGCCCCGATCCTGATGCTAATTCTCGTTTACGAGCTGTCATCCAGAATGCCAAATCCGTGAATATGCCCAAGGACAATGTTGAGCGGGCTATTAAAAGGGCTTCAGACAAATCCCTGGGTGATTATAAAGAAGTGTTGTTTGAAGGTTATGCACCTCATGGTATTGCGATCCTTATAGAAACAGCTACAGACAATAATACGCGTACTGTAGCCAATATTAGGAGTTACTTCAATAAGTGTAATGGGAGCCTCGGTACTTCCGGCTCAGTAGAATTTATGTTCGATCATACCTGTAATTTCCGAATTCCAACCGAAGGTATAGATCCCGAGGAGTTAGAATTAGACTTCATTGATTTTGGTGCTGAGGAGGTATTTGAGGACGAAGATGGAATCATGATTTATGCTCCTTTTGAAAGTTTTGGAGCTATTCAAAAAGAATTGGAATCAAGAGAAATTGAGATTTTATCATCCGGGTTCGAGCGCATTCCACAGGTCACTAAGGAGCTAAGTGCGGAAGAAGCCGAAGATGTGGAAAAACTTCTCGAAAAGATCGAAGAGGATGACGATGTACAAAACGTATATCATACCATGAAGGAATAGTTTCTCCAAACCATAATAATCAAGAATTCAATTGTTTTTACCATGGTTATTTTTTGCACTAATTAGCATTAAAAAACCACACACTTGATTTCTTTCTTGCCTGATAATAGTTATATATAAACTATTTGTTTGGTCTGGAAGATTCCAAATACTACTAGATAGGCTGCTTTTTACGGATAAGAAGTATAATTGACTAATTCATTGAATATATAATGTTAATTATGGTATTTATATTGGATTAAAACAATAAAAATCTTTACTTGAAGCAACTAATTCAAAAAACTACTAAATGACATCTAAAAACCTCTGGATTTTAGCATCATTTTTCATGCTAATTTCGCAACTTGGATTTTCCCAAGAGAAAACGATCACCGGTACTGTTACGGACCAATCAGGAGTTCCGTTACCCGGTGTATCCATTTTAATTGTGGGTACATCAACCGGCACACAATCTGATTTTGATGGTAATTACAGCATTATTGCCGCTGTTGGACAGAAGCTAAGGTTTAGCTATATAGGCCAACAAACTACGCAAAGAACCGTTGGTGCGTCAAATACTATCAATTTGCAGATGGAAGAAGACGCACAAGCGCTTGATGAGGTCATCGTAACGGCCTATGGTACTTCAACCAAAGAAGCCTTTACAGGTTCTGCGGCTGTGGTGGGTGCCGAAGACCTGGCTATCAGGAGTGTTACTTCACCTATTGCAGCGATAGAAGGTAGGGCAACAGGTATTCAGTTTACATCTCCTTCTGGGCAACCAGGGTCCTCACCAGGTATTGTAATAAGAGGTGTAGGTACACTTAATGGTGATTCTGATCCTTTGTTCATTGTTGACGGTGTTCAGTACGAGGGTGCATTAAACACTATTAACCAGGAAGACATTGCCTCTTTTACCATTCTTAAAGATGCAGCTTCTACGTCCTTATATGGTTCCAGGGCTGCTAACGGGGTTGTTATAATAACCACCAAGAGTGGTACCCGAGGAGCTATTCAGGTAAACGCATCAATGCAGTATGGGCTGACAAGTCAGGCCATCCCATTTTATGATGAGTTAAGCCCCGCACAGTACTACGAAACTATGTGGGAAGCCTTGAGAAATTCAAGCGCCGGTGGTGGAGATCCCGCTTTTGCTTCGGCGAATATCTACCA
Source organism: uncultured Muriicola sp. (assembly GCF_947258935.1). GTDB lineage: Bacteria > Bacteroidota > Bacteroidia > Flavobacteriales > Flavobacteriaceae > Muriicola. The sequence goes on along the minus strand of NZ_CAMYKH010000015.1, from coordinate 10,837 downwards.
GAGTCTGGGGTATAACCCATTTGATGTCCCCAATGACCAGATTGTTGGATTAAATGGCCAAATTAATCCCAATGCGCAGGTTATTTATAAAAGTCTGAATTGGTATGACGTACTCACAAAAACTGGTGTACGACAGAATTATAATGTAAATGTTTCCGGTGGAGGCGAAAATCATAAAGTATTTTTCTCTGCCTCATATCTGGATGAAGAAGGATATGTAGTTACCTCAGAATTCGATCGACTAACAACGCGTGTAAACGCTGAATTTGATGTTTCAGATCGTATCACAATTGGCGGCAGTACTAATGTTACTATTTCCAATGCAGCAGGACCAAGTTCTGCAGGAACAGGTAGTATTGTTAACCCTTTTGGTTTTGCCAAGAATATAGGTTCAGTATACCCAGTATATGTTAACGATTTACAGGGTAACATTGTATTGGATCCTCTAGGGAATCAGCTTTTCGATAATGGTGAAGGATTTTCTGAATATAATATTGGTTCAAGGCCTGTTAGCCAGGGACGTCACGCACTCCAGGAGCTGCTCCTAAACGATGAAAGGGACAGGGATAACACCTATGGTTTCAGGATGTTCGGAGAATGGGAGATTTTAGAAGGCCTTAAACTCAGGGTAAATTATGGTAGAGATATCAATGAGGGTCTGGAGCAAGAATATGAAAATGCGATTATAGGAGATGCCCAGCCAGACGGAAGGTTCAGTGACGATCGTTTCAGAAGGCAGGTAGAAAACTTTAATCAGATCCTGACCTACAACAATAGCTTTGGCAATCACAATATAGATATAACCGCCGGACATGAAAGTTTTGACAGAACCTTTAACAGTATTAATGGTTTAAAAACCGTGCAAACGGCTAGTGGAATATTTGTGAACGACAACTTCTCCAATATCGTAAGATTAGGTGGAAATACAACAAGAAAAGCAATCGAAGGGTATTTCCTGAGAACCAACTACAATTTCGATAATAAGTACTATTTAAGTGCTTCGGTTCGTAGAGACGGTTCGTCTGTATTTAGCAGCGAATCACGATGGGGTACATTTTACTCCGTAGGTGCTTCCTGGAGAATTGACCAGGAGAACTTTATGGAAAATGTTGGCTTTATAGATGCATTGAAAATCAGAGGATCTTACGGGGAAGTAGGTAATGATGACTTACTAGACTTCTTCTTGGCACAACCCAGATTCTCCATTACTTCCAATGCTGCCAGTCCTGCTATAATAAACACCGATCTGGGGAATTCAGCGCTGCAATGGGAAACTATTGAGAATTTTGATGTAGCCCTGGAATTTACTTTGTTTAACAATTTCCTGGATGGTTCTGTAGAATACTACAAGCGGAATTCTTCTGACCTGTTGTATAATTTGCCGATTCCAATTAGTAATGGTTTGAATACCGTACCAACTAATATCGGGGATATGTACAACTCCGGTTGGGAAGTAGCCTTGACAACAAACCTTGTTAACACGGAAGATATTCGTTGGAATGTTACCCTACAAGGGTCAACCTTTCAAAATGAGATCACCAGCTTGCCTGATCCTTTTATCAACGGATCTAAACGATGGGCAGAAGGGCGTTCAAGATTTGATTTCTTCCTGCTACGTACAGCCGGTGTTGACCCGGATAATGGAGACCAGTTATTCTTTGTTTATGAACTGGATGAAGACGGGGAAAGCGTTCCTGTACTGGATGCTAATGGTGATATAGAAACCACAAACGACTGGCAGGCCACCGAAAGAGCTTATACAGGTGATACTACTATACCAGATCTCTTAGGATCAGTTGCCAACAGCCTGAGCTATAAAGGTTTCACCCTGGATTTCTTGGTTACTTTTGGTATTGGTGGTTCATTTCTGGATAATGGATATTCGGCAATGATGCACAGTGGTGAATTTGGAAGGTCTTACCATCCAGACATCCTAAATGCTTGGAGACAGCCGGGTGACATCACTACTGTTCCAAGGCTGGAAGCTGGAAATGCAAACCTGGTACGTACACAATCAGATCGCTTCTTGACTGATGCCTCTTTCTGGTCCTTGAAAAACGTCAATCTTGGCTATAACTTTAACAGCCAGGTAACAGACGCCTTGGGCCTTTCGGCTTTAAGGGTTGCCATCTCCGGGGAGAATTTATACTTAAAGAGCAAGAGAGATGGATTAGATCCACAATATAATTTAGCAGGAACACCTGCTGGTAACGACTTTAATCCTGCGAGAATTATTTCTTTAGGACTGAACGTATCATTTTAACTAAGAAAAAATAATAGTTATGTTAAGTAGAATTAAAATAATGTTATTGGCAATCCTGGCGATTACAGTAACTTCATGTGAGGAAGATTTCCTTGATACGACACCAACAGATGCGATAGCCGCGGCTGACGCATTTGCAAACGAAGAGAACATGCAACTGGTCTTGAATGGGCTGCATCGTGGTTTGTACTCCCAGTCCCAAACAATTTTCCCTGGAGGAAATACCGCAAGGGCAGGAAACCACTATTGGGTACCGCTTGGGGATAATTTAACTGGAGGTTTAATCCACTCTGCCAGTGCAAACAATTTGGGATGGCGAACTGAAATGCAATGGCTTTCACATACAGATCCTTTTTCCTTAACGAATGAGATCTTATGGTACCACCGTTATAATATTATTGCCGGGGCAAACGGCTTAATTAATAATGGTACAAATGGAAGTTTGACAGAAACGCCAACCCTGAACACCATTTTAGGTCAGGCCCATACATATAGGGCTTACGCTTATCTGTCCCTTGTTCAGCATTATGCCAGAGGATATCTGATAGGAAATCCTTCTGCAGATCCAGGTGTCCCTATATTATTTTCTTCGGAGGCTCCTTTTACCAGTGCACCAAGATCTTCCGTACAGGAAGTATATGATTTGATTGAAGCTGACCTCGACGAGGCAATAGGACTATTCCAGAATGGAAGTTCCAGACCAAGTGGTGGACCTGAGACCAAATCCCAATTAAATATAAATGTTGCTTATGGCCTTAAGGCAAGAATGGCCTTATCCAAAGGAGATTGGCAGACTGCTGCAGATAATGCGGTGCTGGCACGAAACGGTTTTCCTATAATGAACGAAGCAGACTGGCTATCCGGATTTAATACCAACAGTCTTTCTGAAGTGATTTGGGGATCAAACGTAATTGCAGCTGAAACCACATTCTTCCGTTCCTATTTTTATTTGGCCAGCAACACCTTTAACGGTAGCCAAATTAGGAACAACCCTAAGATTGCGGACCGAAGGTTGATCAATGCTACTCCTGATACAGATTACAGGAAGAAAGCATTTATCGTCGATGCTCCTAATACCAACTCTTCGGCAGCCAATGGAGAGGGAGGTTTTGGAAACGATCCTAATTACACGGACGAAGCAGTGTTTGATGCCCGGGTCGATGAATTGTATGCCACATACGGTCTTACAAGCAGGTTCAATCTGCACCCTTATATGCACTTTAAGTTGAAGAATAAGAACCCCGGTTCTATTGACCCTGATGACGTTATTTACATGCGTACTTCAGAAATGTTTTTAATTGAGGCTGAAGCAAGAGCAATGTTAAATGACATTCCTGGCGCTCAGGCCGCTCTTGATCCGCTTGGCAGTGAAAGAGATAGCGCATATGACGTAAGTATCTATAATACACAGCAGACTTTGATGGACCAAATTAAGTTTCAACGAGGACTTGAGTTATGGGGTGAAGGCTTTGGATATACCGATAAAATTCGATGGGATGAAGGTATTGACCATGCAGCTGATGGTGGCTCTGGTGCTTCAGAGATTCTTTATCAACAAGCCTTTCAGGTTGAGAGGCCTTCTGTCAATGATGCCTGGATATTTAAGATTCCGCAAGCGGAGATTGATGCAAACCCAAATCTGGGTCCTGGTGATCAGAATTAAAACTTTATCAACTAAGGTTTGTAGAATTCTCGGTCCCAATAATCTTAATTAGATCTGCTGTCTGTAAGACAATTGTTAGATTTAATTTTTAAAGCCCTTCAGAAAAAAATTTGAAGGGCTTTATTATTGATTTTGATGCAGAAGAAGCAGAAGATGTGGAAAAACTTCTCGAAAAGATTAAAGAGGAAGATGATGTACAAAACGTGTATTCTACCATACAGGAATAACCTCTCATATACATCATTCCAAAATGTAATTTTACATCAAACATTCTAACTCATGATGCTAAATTTACTGGTCATTTGAAAGTCGCATGTAATGCGACAAACACTTGAATATTTGATTCAATAACATCCTATAATATACCCCATGAAATAAATGGTATCAACTGATTGATATCATTGTGTATTCGATTTTAGTTACTTAGGTTATGCTATGTCAATGATAGTTAATATATATAACCTAAAATCTAAAAGCCATGAAAACACTAAGCAAATTTTTCTTCGCTCCCTTATTCGCAATTTTACTACTGTCCTGTTCTTCAGACGACCCTGAGGCCAAAGCTGATTGTGGTCCAGATTATTGTCTAAGTGAGTTACAGGGTACCTGGGAAGCCACTGAGTATACCTTAACTTTTTGTGGACAGGGGGATGTACCCGAACCCAGCAGCTTTGATGTAATAGCAGAAGGTGGTTCTGCTACTCTCGTTGTTCAAGCCAATGGTAGATTCACAATAAACATTATGGTTATGTTCAACGGACAAACATACCCGGAAACCGCTTCAGGAACAATTTACTTTGAAGACGGAGAATTTTTCGCGATCCAATTTGATGATGATGAACCAAATGATCCTACCTATTTTGGCGATACATTGTCTGGTAATACCTTTAGAATGATTGGAGGAACTCCGGTAGCCGAATGGGATTTTGACGGAGATGAAAATGATGAAGAAGCCTGTATAAGCCTAACATTTGTCAAAGTATAGTGTAGCACATTACTTTGTAAGGAATGTTTTCGTTCAGGAACTCAGAATCAGCAAGGTTTTATCTTGATTTTGTAAAGATCTAGGTGTATTCAGGAATTTTTCCTACCACTCCTTTGAAGAATTCCTTATAGCGTTTAAAGTCTGTTTCCTTACTATCAGTAGGGAATACAGGGTCGGAAATTTTTACTTCCTTTTTCCCATAGTCAAAGGACACCATAATGATGGGCACCTTGGCCTGTTTGGCGATATAATAGAATCCCGTTTTCCATTGTGTTACTTTCTTACGTGTGCCTTCAGGTGACAAGGCCAATCGAAAAATATCGCGCTGCTCAAAAATTTTGGTGGTATTGACCACCGTATCGCTGTTCCTGCTGCGGTCTATTGGGGCACCTCCCATCCATCGGAAATACCAACCAAAAGGTGGGTTAAACAAGCTTTTCTTACCAATAAAATTTATTTCCCTTTTTATGATGCTTCGTACTAATAATCCGATAAAAAAATCTACCCAACTGGTATGAGGCGCAACGATCACTACACATTTCTTCACCTCCGGAAATGGCCCGATTAGCTTCCATCCCATTAGCTTAAAAAAAATGAATTTACTTAGTAAACGCATACAAGCTTATTATTCTTTGTTCAATTTGGTATGATGTGTTGAGAAGATCTTAGGGATTGGTAAGAACGTAAAAAAAATCAATGCGCACCTACTAAAAAAATTAAATTTTACGGTATATCTCTTTTAGTTTATCGCAGCTTACTTTTGATTTCCATGCTGGTCCCAGGGCATTTTCCCAAAGCGGTTCCATACTCATGGAAACTGAGATCATAGTATTCATTTCTTTCTCTGAAAGATCACTGCAAATACCTGTAGGCAAAATAATTTGATGATGGTTCATCATTTTATAAAATAGCGCAACTCCTTCCGGATAATACTCTTCAAGGTGCTGAAAAACAAGACAATTTCCAATTCCGTGTTTAATGCCTAATACGTAAGACAAACCATAACTTAAGGCATGTGCCACCCCCACCTGTGAATAAGCAATACTCATGCCGCCGTGCCAAGAAGCCATCATGAGTTTATCTCGAGACTCCGATGGTGTAAGTGAACCCAGGAATACCTCTTTGCAAAGTTCTAGTGCTTTCTCGCCGTAACTTTGGCTAAAAGCGTTTAAAAAAGTGCCATTTAATGATTCTATACAGTGTATATAACAGTCCATTCCTGTATAGAACCATTGCTGTTTTTCTACCCCTTTGGTAAGATCCGGATCTAATAATACCTGATCGAAGGTGGTGTAATCTGAGTTAATTCCCAATTTTCGGTTTGGACCCAATAATACCGTGGTCCTTGAAACCTCTGCCCCTGTTCCACTAATGGTAGGTATTCCTACGTGGTAAATGGCTGGTTTAGACACCAGATCCCAACCTTGATATTTGGAAGCAGAACCAGCATTATTGAGCATGATCGCTACTGCCTTTGAAAGATCTAAGAGGGTACCTCCTCCAATTCCAACAACGCCCGAAGGTAATTCCTGGAATTCCTCGACAATCATTGACACCAGGGCATCTACTTGCCGCGTCTTTGGTTCTTCATCTGCAGATATAAAAACGATCTTGTCATTAAAAAGCAATGGAATTCTGGATACCAAAGAAGTATTTTCAAAGACATCATCTACCAAATAGATAATTGGAGCATCTGAACTCTTTCGCTTTGGCAATAAAATCTCGCCCAATTGATCAAAACAACCATTTCCAAAAACTACCCTTGGAACCATGGGAAAGTTCTTATAAAAGGTATTAGCTCCTTTCTTCGGCTTATTCAAAATCACATCTTTCTTTTCTTCCATAAAGGTCTTACAGATATTTTAATAGCTCCTTGATCCCAGACAAGGTTAGGTGATTATTCATTTGTTTATCGGGCGACACTTCCTCATGCGCCCAGGTCGTATGAAAAGGTATGTGCACGGCTTGTGCACCTATGGATAGGATAGGTAACACGTCCGATTTTAAGGAATTTCCAACCATTAGAAATTCTGAAACGTCGATTTCCAAATGCTCCAGCAAATTTGAATAATTCAATTCCTTTTTATCACTAAGCACCTCCACATGATGAAAATACGTGGACAATCCCGAACGATCTAGCTTCCTTTCCTGGTCCAGAAGATCGCCTTTTGTAAGTACAATTAATCGGTATTTATCCGATAAACTCTTCAGTACTTCTTCCACATTATCCAATAATTCTACAGGATGCGATATCATCTTTTTACCAAGATTCAGAATTTGCAATAAGGTTGTTTGTGAAACCTGCTGATTTGAAATATCCATGGCAGATTCTATCATTGATAAGGTAAAACTTTTTATCCCATACCCGTATAGATCAAGATTACCAATCTCCGTTCTAAACAGCTCCTGATCGATCTTGTTTTTGGTCTCATACTTTTCTAAAAGTGAAGCAAATTCTTCTTCTGCCTCCCTAAAATAGGTTTCATTTACCCATAAGGTATCATCTGCATCAAAACCAACGACTTTTATGTTACTAAAATCTACTTCCATGCAGCTTTCGCTTTTTCCAGGTCTTCGGGGGTATCTATCTCAATGCCGGTAACCGTTGTCTCTACCATTTTAATTTTCTTGCCGTATTCCAGAAATCTTATGGCCTCAATCTTCTCGGAGGCTTCTAATGGAAGCATTGGCAAACGTTTAAAATCTAATACAGCTTGCTTCCTAAAGGCATATACTCCTTTATGTTTATAATAGGTAGGTGTTTTATCTGTTGCCCTGGGAAACGGTATCACAGATCTTGAAAAGTAAAGTGCAAAATTCTGCTGATCTACGATCACTTTTACCGTATTGGGGCTCTGAATGTCCTCTGACTCGGTTATTTTGGTCATCAGAGAAGCCAGATCTATTTCCTTTAAACTATCCTTTTTAAATACCTGAATTAGGCTGGCAAGACTTTTTTTATCTGTAAAGGGTTCGTCTCCCTGAACATTGACCACAATATCTATATCCATATTGGCCACAGCTTCAGCAATTCTATCACTGCCGCATTCATGTTCCTTTAGACTCATTATGGCCTTTCCTCCATTCGTAACTATAGTGTCATAAATTAGCGTGCTGTCTGTCACCACATATACAGCATCAAAGAGTTCTGTGGCAATCGCCGCTTCATATGTTCTTAGGATTACCGGTTTTCCTGCCAGGTCCTGCATCAATTTACCCGGGAAGCGGGAGGCAGCATATCTGGCGGGGATCATGGCGATTATATTCATATTGGCAACTCCAGTATTATGATTAATTTTTGAGCTTTGGTCGTAACTTTCTATAAATTGAAAATATAAGGATCAAGAGCATGATTACAAGAATAATAGCAATTACGGGTGCAATTATTGAAACTACAGCCACCACCAGGGCGGTTACAGTTTCAAAAAATGAGATAATAGGATTCCCTATGCCAGCTGTTGTTGCCGTGGAAGCTATTCGACCTGTAGCCGATGCTCCCTTTATGGCCGTGGCTGTTCCTCCTCCTGCAATGATAGCCAATGACCAAGTAATGACCGGATCCAGGTCCGAAATGGTAGCCACCATAACTGCTGTGCCCGCCAATGCCGCTAATGGCAAAGCTATACTATCTAGCAAATTATCTACATAAGGGATAAAATAGGCAAAGACCTCTAATAACGTTGCGACCCCCAAAGTAATAAGAGCAAATAAGCTTCCGATCCATTCCCAATTTTCATTGAGATCCCACATTCCAAAATAGGACGCAGCGCTCAGCACAAACAAAGGCAAGAACACCCGAAACCCAACAGACGCGGCCAATCCAATACCTAAAAAAATGCTGATGATGGTTTCTGAAGTCATGCTAAAGCAATCTAAATACTAAAGTAACGTATTCTCAATCAAGAAAAAAATCGTCCTTAAATCCGATTAAATACAATTTTTCCCTGGCCCTGGTGATGGCCGTATACAACCACCGAAAATATTCTTTGTCTGGTCCGGAAGGCAAATAAGGCTGCTCTACAAAAACCGTATGCCACTGTCCTCCCTGGGATTTATGACAGGTGATCGCATATGAAAATTTCACCTGCAAGGCATTAAAGAATGTATTGTTCTTTACGGCAAGAAACTTCTTGTATTTCGAAGTTTCCTTCGCATAGTCTTTCAGGACCTCCTGATATAGTTTATTACCAGCTTCATACGAAAGTGAAGGTGTTTCTGCGGCAAGGGTGTCCAGTAATAAAACAGTTTCAAAAGGTTTTTGGTTAGGGTAGTCTGTCATTCTAACCTTCACTTCTGCAAATTTAAAACCATAGAGTTCTTTGAATGCGAAAATCTCCAAAACTTCTACAATATCGCCATTTGCAATAAAGCCTGCCTCCGATTGGGGTTTTAACCAGAAGTAATTATTCTTAACTACCATCAAAAAATCTCCCACAGACAGCTCATTTTCAAGAAAAAGAATGCGTTTCCTGATGTTGTCATTGTACAAATTGGCCCTTTTATTAGAACGCACTATTAAGGTGGTTTCTTCCTTGCCCTGAACAGAATAGGCCTCTTCTATGGCTTCCTGAATGTCATAACCATCTGTTAAACGAACTATGTCTGCAAAAGTATCTAGCTGGAATTGGAAACTATCAAAGATGTCTCTTTGGAGCTGGTCTCTTAGCTGGGTTGCATTCACCAGGATTCCCGAATCCTGGGCCTGTCTTACTACTTCATCTAGTTCAATCAGGGTTACTTCCTTTCCGAACCTGGTTTGCAGCTGATATTCATCCAACGCCGGACTCAACGCAAGATGTACAGGAGGTAATTGTGCGGTATCTCCAATAAGGATAAGCTTGCATTGATGCCCCGAATAGACAAATTGAATAAGGTCGTCTAAAAGCGATCCGTTTTCAAAGAGTTTGGAATCAGAGGGGGCATCCGGGATCATAGAAGCCTCATCTACGATAAAGACGGTGTTTCTATGTTTATTTGGTGCCAGAACAAATCTAATTCCCCCTCCCCGTTCTTTTTTGGGGAAATATATCTTTCGATGGATAGTAAAAGCCTGAGTCTTTGAATAACTAGACATTACTTATGCCGCTCTTCCGGTAGGCGCCATCAATACAGATTTCAGGGATGTTCTCCAAAGATTAGTGACCAGATCACCTACAATGGTTGTTTTGCCTGTTCCTGCAAATCCCTTTAGTAAGAAAAGCTCATCTTTATTACCTGAAAGCAAAAATTCTGCCAGTAATTGTAAAGTTATATCCTGTTTGGTGGTAGGGATATGCGGGAATTTATCTTTTAAAAGTCCGTAAAATGAGGAAGAGGTGGGAGTATCCATGAGTGATCAAAGATAAACAGGATTTTTGGGCCAAAAACTTTTACGATTGAAAAAAAATTGTAGATTTGTTGGAACCGCTAAATTTAATTAATACTTGTTCAAATGAAAACCATCTTTCAAATAATACTTTGGATCGTCTGTATTGTTTTAGGTTACTTTATTTATCGTTCTGTAACCGGTCCGATCGAATTCAAAAAAATAAAACAAGAACGCTTTAACAAGGTAATTTCTGTTCTCAAGGATATTCGAAACTCTCAGGAAGCCTACAAAACTGTGAATGGAAAATTTGCAAACGATTTTAATAGTTTGATCGCTTTTGTTGATACCGGGAAATATACTATCACCCAGCGAAGGGATTCTTCCTATATGGAATTCGACAAGACCTACGGAATTGACCTTTTACAAGAAGTTACCATCGTAGATACTTTGGGTTTTATTGCTATAAAAGATTCCCTCTTCAAAGGAGATGCACGATATAAAACAATGATGAATGTCCCATATGCACAAAATAATGAGACTTTCGAAATGAAAGCAGATATCATCGAAAAAAGTGGTTATAAAGCTCCTGTTTTTGAAGCCAAGGTGAAGAAAGATATT